>CAYUGO010000061.1:0-6797 GCA_964444295.1 uncultured Gammaproteobacteria bacterium
AACTTCAAGTCACGTTTAACTCAAGGTATTGAGCAATCTTTACAACTGGCTGATGGTTTAACTATCATTTCCATCATTAATGATGCAGGTTTTGAAATCCCCGACAATCCCAAACAAATTCAAGATCATCTTTTTTCAGAGCGCTATGCTTGTCCAGAATGTAATTTATCTTTATCAGATCTTGAACCTCGTAGTTTCTCTTTCAATTCTCCCCAAGGGGCATGTCCTGAATGTACAGGTCTTGGAACTCAGCTCAAGGTAGATCCTACTCTGATATTCGCGCCCAAGCTAAGTATCGTCGAAGGCGGAATTTTACCTTATGCCACTATGTTTGAACACATGACCTGGTTTGCCCGTACTATCACCGAAGTTTGCAGAACTCACGACATTAGTATCAAGAAGCCAATCTCTGATCTGAATCCCCAAGAAATTTCCTTACTTCTAGATGGCACAGGCGACCAAATCTACCATATCACTGGTACTAATCGGGAGGGCAAAACAGTAACTATCACCGACACGTTCAAAGGTTTGATTGCAGAAATCGAAAAAAGATACGCCCAGACCGAGTCAGACTGGGTGCGTGATGAAATAGAGAAGTACTTACGACAAATTGTCTGTCCTGCATGTCTAGGACAACGGCTCAAACCTGAATCCTTGGCCGTTACAATCGACCAGAAAAACATAGCCCAAGTTACCAGTTTGCCCATTACTCAAGCATATTCATGGGCCCAAAACATTGATCCAATTCTCACACAGCGTGAACAAGCAATTTCCTTACCAATCTTGACTGAAATCAAAGCTCGTCTTCAATTCCTCAACTCCGTAGGATTAGAGTACCTCACTCTCAACCGTACCGCAGCTACCTTAGCCGGAGGTGAAGCCCAACGAATTCGCTTAGCATCCCAAATTGGTTCAGGGCTAACCGGAGTTCTTTATGTTTTGGATGAACCTTCCATTGGCTTGCATCCCCGAGACACTCATCGGTTAATTTCCAGTCTAAAATACTTACGAGATTTAGGCAACACCGTTATCGTCGTCGAGCATGATCAGGATACTATCGAAACTGCAGATTGGGTAGTCGACTTCGGACCTGCAGCAGGCAAATTCGGCGGTCAAGTCACAGCTCAAGGTACAGTTGATGAGATCAAGAAAAATCCCAAATCTCTAACTGGTCAATACATCAGTGGTAAGAAAAAAATTCAGATTACTGTTCCCAACGACCGTCTACCACCCAAGAAATTTTTCACCATTCATGGATGTTCACAACACAATCTCAAAAACATAGATGTCCCATTTCCTTATTCCAAATTCGTTGGAGTCACGGGAGTAAGCGGTTCCGGCAAATCCACCTTAATCGTCGAAACCCTTTATCATGCTCTTGCCAACCATCTCAACCCCTATCATCCTAAGCCAGCTAACTTCCAAGATTTATCTAATGTTGATGATGTCCATAAAGTGGTTCTAATCGACCAAGCCCCGATTGGTCGTACTCCGCGTAGTAATCCTGCCACGTATACTGGACTTTTTACTCCTATCCGTGAATTGTTTGCCACCAGCCCCGAAGCCAAAATTAGAGGTTATAACCCAGGTAGATTCTCCTTCAACGTCAAAGGTGGTCGCTGTGAAACATGTGAAGGCGGCGGCACTATCAAGATCGAAATGCAGTTCCTCGCTGACCTTTATATTACTTGTGACACTTGTCACGGAACTCGTTATAACGATGAAACCCTCCAAGTTGAATTTCGAGGTAAAAACATCGCCGATGTACTCAACATGACCGTTGATGATGCTAGTGAATTTTTCCACAATATTCCTTTCATACGCAACAAATTAGCTACACTCCAAGAAGTTGGCTTGGGTTATATCGAGCTTGGTCAATCAGCTACAACTCTATCAGGAGGTGAAGCCCAAAGAGTCAAATTAGCAACAGAGTTAAGCAAAAGATCCACTACCCATACGGTTTATATTTTAGATGAACCGACCACAGGACTTCATTTCGCTGACCTTGAGAAACTACTCAATGTTCTCCACGCTTTGGTCAACAAAGACAACACAGTAATTGTAATCGAGCATAATCTCGACGTTATCAAATCCGCTGACTGGATCGTTGATCTCGGACCCGAAGGCGGAGAAGGCGGAGGTTATCTAGTTGCTACTGGCAGTCCCAAAGATATAATTAGCAATCCCAACTCAGAAACAGGCCAATGGCTTATCAAGGCAGGTCTCTAATAAATATGCGTATTTTATTTTCAAGTTTATTTGCCCTAACTGTTTTATTTCTACTTCCCAAATCCATTTTTGCGATGGATTTCCTTATCAATCGTGATGTTGCCTATCAAGTCACGATAGGTAGCGATATCGAAGTTACAGAATTAATAACTATCACCAATCAATTAACAACTGTCTATCCTCAGAAATATCAATTAACCATCAAAACAGACAAAGTCAAAGACTTAGCTGTTTTCCAAGATGAAACAAATCAAGTTCTCAAATGGAACCAGATAGATTCTTCAGAATCAAAAATTATTGACATCGACCTTCCCCCCATCGTCGGCAAAAACAAATCCCAAACCTTATTAATCGTCTATAAACTCGCTGGCAGCATCTTGCGCCAAGGTGAAGTTACCGAAATCAATCTACCCGAATTAATTGTCGCCGATGACGAACCTCCACCCAAAGTTAAACTTGAGCTTCCTCCCCAATATGACTCTCCGGCGTATCTCTCTCCATCAGCAACTACTATCTCAAAAAATAAAGACAAAGTAATTTATGAATTTACTCAAGGCACTAAACACTCCATCAAAGCAGTTTTTGGTTCTTTCCAACTGTATCAGTTTACAATTTTTTATCATCTAAATCCCAAAGAAGCCAAAAACGGCCGTTACTACCTTACCTTTCCACCCGATACTCCTTATCAACGAATTGCTCTAAGTCAGTTTTCCCAAACTCCCGAAAAAATCACCCTTGACCCTGATGGCAACTGGATAGCTCAATATCCTGCCTCAAGTGCTAATTCACCAATAGTTCTAACTGGTATAGCCAAAGTATTTTCGCGTCCAATTATCCCAGTTTCAACTCAAGCCGATAAATCACAATATCTCCAAAACTACGGTTATTGGCAACTTGACTCCCAAACCAAAGTCAAAGCTAAAGAGCTGGGCAGCGCCCAAAAAATATTTGAATACGTGGTCAATACCCTTGATTACGATTACACCAAACAAGGTACTCAGGATAGTCGCCAAGGCGCCCAAAAGGCAGCCGCAAATCCTAATTATTCCAACTGCATGGAATTTACTGATTTGTTTATCGCTATGACCAGGGCAGCCAATATACCAAGTCGGCGAGTCATTGGTTATGCCAACTCTCCCAACTCCAACTTACAACCTGTAGGTTTACAGGGTGATATTCTTCATGCCTGGGCAGAATACTTCGATGCAAATACTGGCATTTGGCATCCTGTGGATCCTACTTGGTCACACACCTCAGACGGACTGGATTATTTTTCAATCTGGGATTTGCAACATTTAACGCTAGGCATAAATGGCAAAAGTGACCAGTTACCTGTGCCTCCGGGTTATTTCAAAGTTAACAACCAAACCAAAAACATCATAGTGGTTCCTGTTTCCGAATTTCCCAATATCACCTCTAATTTAGAATTCAAAATCAAACCCATCTTTTATTTCCTACCTTTCGTTAAACCTCGTATGGATATCATAATTTCCAATACCAGCAACATCAGTGAACCACGGATAGAAATTATCGACGATCCAAGCGACAAGATCGGCATCATCTTCGACAAAAACTCATATTATCTGCCCCCATTGGGGACTATAAACGTTAAGACTCATCTGACCAATAACAAATGGTTAATTCCCAAAGAGCTCAAAATAATTGCCAACGATCAATCTCACACCCTCATAATTAATTCCAACTACCGTTATATTCAGATTTCTGTGTATACTGCAAGCGCTATATTATATGCAATTACCTGTTACCTCACGTTCAAACTTACCCGAAAAGCCTGGCGTGTACCAGTTCAAAAACGCTCAAGGTAAAATTCTCTACATCGGCAAAGCCATTAATCTCCGCGCGCGCGTTGCTAATTATTTCACAGCATCAGGGGATGGCCGCTCCAAAATTTTCCAACTCGTTCCCCAGATTGCTACCATTGATTACATTGAGGTCGTTTCGGAATTTGAAGCTCTTCTTCTTGAAGCCAAACTAATACGTCAATATTTACCCAAATATAACTCAGAGGCTAGAGATGATAAGCATCCCTTGTACATTATTATCACCAAAGAAACTTTTCCCCGGCTCAAAACACTCCGTAAAAACCAACTTGATCCTAAGAAACACACGGTTTTTGGACCGTTTCAATCAGCTAACAGTGTCCGTTACGTCCTGCGTGCCATTCGCGAAATTATTCCTTACTGCACTTCAAATCATGATAATGGACGACCATGCTTTTATTCCAACATTGGCCTGTGTTCCCCTTGTCCACGCCACATAACTAATCAAGCAGAGCCACTTTATTCTCAACTTGCCAAACAATATCAAAATCAAATCAACTTAATCAAAAAACTTCTTAAAGGTCAGAGCAGTTATGTAATTACTAAGCTTCGAGTTCTTATGAACCAATCATCAGATGACTTCCAATATGAGCACGCGGCTCATTATCGTGATGCAATAATTCAATTAGAACAATTACTCCAACCAGTTAACCCAGTTGAAACATTCATTAATAATCCGACACTTGCTCATGACATACGTGCTCAAGCCAGTGATGATTTGCTTCAGATTCTCAATAAATATGAGATTTATTTACCTCTCAAATCGCTCCAAAGACTAGAAGCCTATGATATTTCTACTACAATGGGGACAAATACCACAGGATCCATGGTCGTTTTTTATAATGGCGAACCGACTAATCAATATTATCGCAAATTCAAAATCAGCCAAGATCACCAGCACGCAGATCTGCCTGCTATGCATGAAATGCTTTCGCGTAGATTCAAACACCCAGAATGGGATTTCCCTGATCTCATATTAATAGACGGTGGAACGACTCAAGTTACGGTTGTTATCGAAGCTATGAAACAATTGTCGCTTAACATACCCATCATAGGACTTGCCAAACGCATCGAAACTATCATCATTCCAACTGATATCAACACACCCAAAATTACTTTCCGCAGCCTAAATCTACCTCGCAACACTCCTGCTCTTCAACTTATTCAACACATCAGAGATGAAGCCCATAGATTTGCGGGTAACTATCACCGCCATCTCAAAGCAGCCAGTTTTATCCCTAAGCATTGATTTTTGAGCTATAAACCTATACTTTTAAATTAATGAAAAGATTAATCCGCAAATTAATTTTAACTATCTTTTGTCTTTGGCTGGTAACTAGGATTTTTCCTCAAGCGCTACAATTTACTACTAACTTCGACACAGGTCTGCTGGTTACCTCTTTGGTCATTATGTTTCTGGATTTGCTCATCAAACCAGTTATTAACTTAATCCTTTTGCCACTTAATTTAATTACACTTGGCACTTTTCGTTGGGTAACTCTAATTGCTGTTTTCTGGCTAGCCGACTACATTCTGCCTAGCTTTACCATTAACACTTTCACCAGTCCGGCATTTACTATTTATGGCTTTTCGGTTCCGGCCTTTACTTTTGCAGGCATTCTTTCATATGTAGCTATCGGACTTTTCATTAATCTTATAATGTCCGTGATTCTCTGGTTATTCAAGTAAAAGTTCATAAATTAAATATATATAGATTTTTCTCAACACAAGACGCATACTTAACACATGGATAAAGGTCCGCTTCATAATTTACAGCCACAAACAATATCATCTACTAATATTTCTCCTAACAATCCTCATCCAACTTCTCGTTTTCAACTTTATATTATTATTGCTCTATCTTTATTGTTAATTATTTCAGTGGGTTTAATAGGTTATTTATTAGGTCAAGCCAAAAAATTCTCAACTCAATCTGAAGTTATTCAATCTCAAATTATAATCACTCCCACACCCATGCAACAAACTTACACTTTTGCGTACAAAAATAAAGATAATACACTTTGGGTCAATCAAAATGGCGTTAATAAACAAATTTCTCAAAGCAACCAAGCAGTTCAGTCATATGAATACAATTACCAAACTAATACCTTAGTCTATTCGTGGGGAGATCTGCCTGATTCTTCTACCCCGGTGTTACCGTATACAATAACCTCCATAAATCTAGATAAAATGATTTTACAAGAAATTTATCACGTAGATTTTAAAGATGGCTCAGAGATTGGTAACGTTGACTATAAATTAATAGTTAGAGATTTACTTTTCTCACCCGACGGTCAAATAATTTTCATCTCCACTAGCGATAGTATTTACACGTACGACATTATAAACGCAAAACTATCTTTAGTTAGAACTAATCGATCTGAACCCAACGACTGGAAATCAATTCCTAACATAGGTTTAGAACAAATCTATGGATATTCTTTAGAATCTTTATCACCAGATGATAAATACTTATTAGTATACGAAAGATACTACGAATGGATTAAACCAATCATTCTTAATCTCCAAAACAATCAATTATTACCAACTAAAATCGATGAATATGCTGGATATAATGGCAGAATTATCGGATGGTATGATAATAATCAAATTTTGACAATAAAACATGATGATGGATTAGCCAACACCAAAAACTCATTGTATTTATACGATATTCGTAATTATCAATCAACCTTTATCAAGGCCTACAATAATATTGATCAAATA
>CAYUGO010000062.1:0-6687 GCA_964444295.1 uncultured Gammaproteobacteria bacterium
CTCCGATTTTTTGCCGGTAAGCTGGAACTTTGTTTTTTTTTAACTTGGTAATATCGCTCCCATTAACTTCAATTTTTCCTTTATCAGGATTAATTTCTCGCAGCAAAAGCCGCAGCAAAGAAGTCTTACCTGAACCAGACGGTCCGGTCAAGAAAACGAACTCTCCTTTATCAATCTGCAAATCAATTGATTTGAGTGCCACGATTGATCCAAACTCTTTGGTTACATCTTTAAAAACTATCATCAATCCATCTTATCAAACTCAAGCCACTCCTGCCCATCCCAAAAACAATTTTGCCACTGATATGAGTTCCTTTTCTTTTAACCCTCATGCCCTTAACCAACAACTAATTTATAACTCGAGCATAGCCTACATCTAGCAACCAGCCTGCCTTTTGGGCTGTATTTGTTTGGCCATATATCTCAACCTTTTTACCTACAAACTTATCCAAGTCCACTACTGATGATGTTAGATAAGCAGTTTGGTCAACTCCACCTGGTCTAACCAAAATATGACTACCTTCTTTGGTGTGAGACCCGTCATTAACTTGGATTTCTCCTTCAGCCTTATCGGGGAATAGCGTTTCATCCTTAATGCCTTCTTCGCTAACTTCTTTTCCTTTTGATTCCACCATAGCCAGAGATCCGCCTTTCTTACTTTCGCTAGTACTCGCATTCCCTCCATTTTTCGATACCAGATAACCCGTACCCACGCCCAGCAAGATTACTAAAAGCGCAACTCCTCCAAACATAAACTTGTTACTTTTTTTCATTTGATTATTATCTACCTTTGCATCCAAATCAGGTAATGGCTTGACTAATGGTGAAGTCATAGTAGGGACTGGAGTTGTACTGTTATTTGGAGTTGGATTGGACACTGTTTCCATACTGTCTAACTATAAATGTTAATTGCCAGTTTGTACAAGTCGGGAAAAATTCCTTATCCTCACATTCTCAACTTCAACCAAAATCAGATTAATAAATTACTTTGTATTATACCAACCAATCAATCCCCCTAAGCCAGTTTTCGAACTTCTGCCTCGATAAACACATCTAAGTCTCCATCAAGCACATTGTCTGGTTGGTTTGATTCAACCTCGGTCCGCAAATCCTTAACCATTTTATATGGATGCAAAACATATGATCTTATCTGTGTTCCCCAAGCCGCAGGTTGATACTTGCCTTTGATTTTTGACTCTAAATCCGATTGTGCTTCCATTTGTTTTTCCCACAATTTTGCCGAGAGTAGAGCCATCGCAGCTTTGCGATTTTGTTCTTGAGTTCTATGTGTCTGACACGTAACCACAATTCCGCTGGCAATATGCTTTATCCTCACTGCAGTTGAAACTTTATTAACATTCTGCCCGCCATGGCCTCCCGAACGAAATGCTTCAAACTCAACCTCATCCTTGCCAATATTTATTTCACTGTTTTCTGGCAAGTAGGGCATGACCTCCACCAATGCAAAAGTTGTTTGTCGCAAGCTATCAGCATTAAATGGCGATTGCCTTACTAGCCGATGAGTTCCAGCCTCATGTTTCAAATAGCCATAAGTATGATCACCTTTGACTAGCATAGAAATAGATTTGTATCCCACACTGTCTCCTACAGATTCGTCCAGTATTTCCATTGACCAATTTTTTCTTTCGCCAAACCGCATATACATTCGAAATAACATCGCCGCCCAATCAAGAGCTTCTGTTCCGCCTTGTCCTGCATGGATCGAGACAATAGCATCATTTCGGTCATACCTTCCATTCATAAAAATATTTAATTCCAGCTCTTCCAACTCTTTTTTTATTTTCTCAACTTCTTCATGTAACTGTACTTCGTCGTTATCTAGTTGATCATCATGTGCAAATAAATCTTGCAAAATCATCAAATCGTTCATGTCTTTTTCCAACTTTTCTAAATTTCCCAACAAATTCTGTAATCCGGTCAAATCCCGCATTACTTTTTGGGCTGCTTCCGAATCGTCCCAGAAACCTTCTTTCATCGTCTTGGCTTCTAGTTCCCGTATTTCCTTTTGTAACAAATCTTTATCGAGTTTCACTTCAATTGCCTCAAGTCGAGTTTTGAGTTCAACTAATAATTCCTTAAGGTTATCCATATAACTGCCTTATTGTAACCTAATTCATGATTTCACTTCTCTCTATATTTCTACTTTCCCAATCTAATTTGTTTATTCTTTCTCATATTTTCCCCGTAACCACTTCAGCGCTTCTCCGATCTGCATCCAGAAAAATGCCCAAACCCAGATAAATAATACTTCCCAAATTTTTAACTTAGCAGGCATCAAAAATCCGCCCAGAGCAATTAGTGTAGCAATTAATTGAGTTCCGACTGTCGCCCAAATAACCTCTTTACTCGGCAAGAATTTATACCAGCGCTCCTTGGTATGAGCTACAAAAATTAACAAATGACCCGAAACAGTTAATTTCAAGAAAAACATAGTCTGGATTGTTTGCCAGCTTAATCCCAAGACACTTTTGGTTAGATAAAACATCAGCATACTATTCACCACCCCCACTAACCCAAATAAAGTACTCATTATAAATCTTGATCTGACGTTAATTTTGGCCGGCCTTCGTTTGACCTTGACCCGATCAAATGCCAACGAAATAATCGGCACATCATTAAGTAATGCAATCAAAATAATTTGCAGCGGAGTCAGTGGATAGTAACGATAAACAATTCCCAAGATAGTGGTGGTTACAATTAATCGAAAACTTTCCGATATTCTATATAGAGAATAAATATAAATTCTTTCAAAAATTTTCCGACTTTCGATAATTGCATCTTTAATGACTTTAATCCCATCCGTCATCAATACAATGTCAGCACTTGATTTCAACACACTTACAGCATTGGCAACGGCGATACCCACATTGGCTGCTTTGACCGCTGGCAAATCATTAACCCCGTCGCCATTAGAAGCAACCACAAAAAACTTCTTTGCTCTCTCTACCAACTTAAGCTTGTCTTCAGGCAATATCTCAGCTGCTCCTGCAATCGACAAGAAAAAGTCGCGGTCAATTTCCTTCAACTTCATTTTGTCTAGTTCCTCTTTGCTCACAATTCTTTTGCTCCCGATTGATAATTGACTGGTTATCGAAGCTGCAATTGCTCGGTTATCACCAGTGACCATTACTAGATCAATGCCATTCTTTTCCAGGAACTCCACGACATTAGCAGCATCAGACCTCAATTCATCTGACAACCCCAACACTCCTACTAATTTAAGATCTTTCTCAGTTTTGCCATTACCAATGGCAACTGCCAACGTTCGATAACCTTCGTTAGCCAAAGCCATCACATCATGCTCATATTTAATTTTTTCCGGAATCCCAAATTTACACAACTTCTCAATCACCTGAGGTGCACCAACCGAAATTATTCGATTACTAGTCCCCTCAGATATTATTCGACTGCTAGTATCTTCTTTCCCCCAGGCAGTATTTCTTTTGCGTGTTGAATCAAACGGAACAAATTTACTAACCTCAAATTTAATCTCCGGCAAACCTCTTTTTTCATTTATTTCCAACACCGCCTGATCAATTGGATTATCTCCTTCTAATCTCGCCACGATCGAAGCGTATGTGATTACATCATTCTGGCTAAAATCTCCATGACTTAATATCTTTCTGATCCCGATTCTGTTTTTTGTTAATGTTCCCGTCTTATCACTCAAAAACAAATTAACATTAGCCAAATCTTCTAACGCCGATAATCTGCGAATTACAGCTTTCTTTTTGGCTAGATTTAATACGCCAAACTCAATGATCAGCGTCATCACTGTCGGCAAACTTATCGGTACTCCGGCAATTACCAATCCTAAGCATAGGGTTAATATTTCAAGATAGGGCTGTTTTTCAATTAATAATACAGTGGCCAGAATCACCACTCCAATCAAACTTAATATAGTCAAAAACCTAGAAATACTGATGATGTCTTCTTCTAGTAAGCTTTTCTTGTGGATTTTCTCAACCGAAAATAGAGTCTTGCCTAAACTGGTTCTCATTCCTGTCGCCACAATCTCAATTACTCCAACACCTCGAGTCAAATAAGAGCCAGAAAAAACCAGATCCGAAATCTTTTTTTCTTTAGGCAACGACTCACCACTTATAGACGACTCATTTATTTCTACTTGATTGGCTTCCAAGACCTTACCATCTGCAGGCACCACTTCTCCGGAGGATAGTTGTACGATATCTCCTTCTACCAAGTCCTGCGACTCTATATATATCCAAGTATTGTTTCTGCGGGTTTTTACCTTCTGCGTCAGATGTTTATTCAGCTCGCCAATTGCATTATCTGCTTTGTTCTCTTGCCATAGAGTAATAACAATGTTGATTCCCAAAAGAAACAAAATAAAATTCCCATCAAATCTTTTTCCGACCACAAATGATAGGATGGCAGCCGCAAACAGCATTATCGAAATAGGAGAACTTAAGTTCTTCAATATCTTGGAAACCAAACTAACTTTTTTCTCAGGGATAAGATTCAAACCATCTTTTTCCAGTCTTTCTCTCACCACTTTAGAGCTTAATCCCGAATACATCATATTTTAGTATAACTATTTTTAGCCTCTCACCTAAAATGTGTAATTATCAGATTTATACAAACTACCCGATAATTTTAACATTAGGATAAAATCATCATCATGGATAATAATTTCCAAACCAGAATTCAGTATCAAGGATCATTGGAACCGCTTTTAGAAAAAGTATGCCTCGACTATGATTTGGGCAAATATTTGGATCGAGAAATTGTCGTTGTTGGATATGAAGATTTTAATCTGATTCTTATTACTGATAATGGTAAATATTTCGTTAAGATTTTTGCTGATTATCGAAGTAACCAAGACTGCAATCGATATGTAAACATAATGCAGACAGTCGTTGATGCAGGTGTGTCACATCCCTCAATTTATAAATCAATCCACAACAAAAATCTTTACCAAACTACAATAGACAACTGCGAGATTAGACTCTGTGTCCTTCAATATGTCGATGGCAAAACATTTTATGCCTTGCACGAGCCACCTGCCTTGAGTGGATTGATGTTCTTAGTGCAACAAGCTTCAATAATTAACCAAATAGAGGTTAAGTTAGAACCTGTGTACGACAGTTGGGCGGTAGTAAATTTCATATCTGAGTTTAACAACAAAAAACAATATCTAAGTAAAGAAGATTTAGTTATGGTTGACCAAGTAGCTAAAGAGTTTAGCAAAATTAACCTAAATCAATTGCCTCATTGCTTTGTACATGGAGACATCATCAAAACAAATGTCATTAGGAGCAACCAAGGGCAGCTCTATATTCTGGATTTTTCAGTTGCTAATTATTACCCTCGGATCCAAGAGTTGGCGGTTTTGTTTTGTGATTTATTTTTCAACGAGAACGACCCAAGTAATTTCAAAAGTTATTACAAGATGGGACTGCAGGAGTATCAAAAAATTCTCAAATTAACCAACGAAGAAATATCACTAATTCCACTTTACACAAAAGCAGCCCATGCAATGCATATCCTCTGTCCTAGTTACGAACGCGAAATTAATAATAACCATTCGTCCGAAAACAGTTTCTGGCTCCAACTAGGCAGAACAGGACTTCAATTTTGTTTGAATCATTGGGACAGTGAATAAACGATCTACAACAATACATATTTTATAACTCGCAAACTTTGGTCGAGATGCGGAGAATTCACTCGAACTTTTCCATCATATTATACAAAATCTCGATTGGTTTAGTATAACCAAAGAAGAAATTGAAGCTATATCTGCCAAAGATGCAGATCAAAAGAGTCAATCTATACACATTACTCTTTGAAATTAGATATAATGAGAACGTATGCAAAAGGTTAAAAAAGACAATCTCACGGACTTGGTAGGTGATGTTACTAAACCTCAAGAAGCTAGTCCTGCAAATCCTGCCACTCAACCACAAGGCGGATTGAATGATTATCAAGTAACAACGCCTGATGGCGAAGTAGTAGATTTAGCTTTGCAAAAGGCAAGCAAAAGCGGAGAGATCAAACAGATACTTAGTGGAGTAGATAAAAATGGCAATCAATATATACTTGTAGTTCAGCGTAAAACTTCCTAAATCTCATTAGCCTGTCTCTTCTCGAACTATATCAATACATGGGGATTATTAGACGACTTTAATCATCAATGATGCAAATGGTGGGAGGGGGGTACTGATTGTACCTATAGAATATCTGTTAAAATGAATTAGAGGCCTTTCAAACTTGGTGCTCTTTTCAAAATCAGGTTTTTAAGGCTAAGAAGTGTAAGTAAGAGTCTTTCAAAGACAAGTTTAGAGTATGAGTAAAACTATCAAATACTTAACGATTATTTATGGCACAGAATTTAATCTCAAATTCAAAACGGGATCGGCTTCTTTCTCAGTGTGAGAATTTGATGCTACGAGGCGTGGATTCGCCAACTGATATATCCGATTCTCTCAATGTTAGCTTCAATACTGCAAAAGCGTATGTCAACCTCATAAAAGAAAGATGGGCTACGTATTCAAGCGTTGATGAATTACAAGCCAAAAGGCAAGAACTCATTAGAAAGACTGAAGAAATTATTAAAGAAGCATGGATACTACGAACTACCGCAAAGAACAATTTAGAGGCTGTAGGAGCATTGAGGACGGCTTTAATAGCCATTGAACGGCTAGA
>CAYUGO010000063.1:0-6342 GCA_964444295.1 uncultured Gammaproteobacteria bacterium
AAAATCCACTTCCGCCCAGCTCCCCCAAACACACTCAGTCAATTATTTAGCGCCCGCCAAAAAGAACTCTCCGACGCCAAATCATCCCTAGATGCCCTGATTAGCGATCTCAACTCCTCCTACCTACTTTCTGTTGAGAAACCTATTGTAACCACATTTGAAGGCGTGTCAGGCCTAAAGAAAATCTACCTTGATACTCTTAAGGAGAGTAAAACCATCTATGCCATTCTCCAAACCGGCCAGGTCAATCCAGAGCTATTCAAATGGCTCACCAATGACTACGTTAAACGCCGAGTCAAAGCTCAGATACAAGCCCAAGTTATAGTTGCCACAGGAGATTGGTCAGACGAATACCGCAAACGTAGCTCTCAAGAATCCCGTGATACCATACTAGTCCCTTCAATCAAATTCCCATTTGAACATGAAATAAATATATACGGTGATAAAATAGCCATCATCCAAGGCAAGAAAAACGAACTCCCCATCGGTATCATCATCCAACATCCCATCATTGCCCGTACATTCAAAGCCTGGTTTGACTTAGCTGCTCTAGGCGCCCAGACATTTAGCCTCTCCACCTAAATTTTCTTTCTGAATACCAGCACTACATTTTGATCCTTCGGAAGATGGTCAATTGATTCATTAATCTGCTCCTCCAATTCAAATATAGTCACCAGACTAAATCCTAATTCGACCTCACAGCTTTAGAACTCAGATATTTGGCAATACAATCTAAATTTTGAAACTCTTTACAACTTCCCCAAAAAACTCTAGTCTGTAGACATGAGTGAAACAACTACTCAAACGCTCAACGAACAAATGTGGCAAGTAAAAACCGAGACGGCTGACACTCTTTATCCGCCCACCACTGAAGAACAAATATATGATGGAGATTATGAATTAGTGCTAGGTCGGCTCAAATATTACCTCCACAACGAAATCCCCGTTCCACTTGACACTATCAAACAATTTTATCGTCGATTCAGCTCAGAAGTTATTAGAGACACTGCTCATAACATATATATAGAACCAGACATTAACTCAGTTGAATCGAACTTTGAATCATCAAATGATGATCCAGACGATTCATGGAAACAAGCTGCAAGTAAATTTTTAGACAATGTCAATTCCCAATATGACAAATCAGAGCCAATCGGTCCTAATATTGACGATAAACTAGCCGAAACTATTCCTCACACAATCAAATCAGAATCTTGGGGAAAATTAAATTACTACTCACACGACATGTGGAGTGGCAGAAAATCAGTAAATAACAATCCCCAACCACTAGATGTTGACCTTTCACTTTATCAATATGATGAAGGAAAAGATGATTTTAGATATGACTATGACCCTTCAATAATATATCTTTGCCAAGCTTGTTCTTCCCTACCAGATCAATCAAAAGCTGAAATAATAGAAATGTACCTTGACCAGATTAACTCTCCCGAAAGTCAAAAGCTAATATTCTACGAACCTTTATCAAAATCTATCCATTTTTTAATCAAAGAAATTAATCAAACTCAACTCAAAGCAGATCTGTGGGCAAAAGTTATAAGTAATTACCTCAAATCTCCCGACCCTGATGATCTAGATTTCTTATACATGAAATTAACTGATGAGCAAGGAATGCTTTCTTCCATCAGTAGTGACAAACTTAACGAAACCGAAGTTGAACAGTTCATTACTACTTATATTTTATATGCAAGTGGTAATAGCGACTACACTTTTGCATCAATTCTTAACGCTATTCGTAAAGCAGTTGAAAATTCGGATATTCAAACACTTCCCCATTTCAATAGATTAAAAAAAATAATGCACAGGTTACTAGGCACATCTGAAGATAAACCTTTACACATGAACTTAGAGTCGGTATATCAATCAATCAACTTCGATGCTTACCCAAAAAACCAAGAAGCCCAGATTCAAGAAGAAGACATACTCCGTCAAACATTTAATAAAGGACAAGGGACTATCGTTTCCCTCGCTCAAGGAACTGGAAGATTCCTAGAATTATACAAGAAATTAGGATATTCAAATATCATTGGCATTGATATCTCATCCACTAATCTTCAAACAGCTTCAGAAAAACCAATCTCTCAAGATCCATCAGTCAACTTAATCCAAGGAGATTGGGAAAAAATTCCTCTGGCTAATGAATCTGTCGATGCCCTCGAATGCATTGGTCGCAATCTACCCCATGTAGAAAATCCTTATAGACTTGACCGTGTTATTGAAGAACTAAACCGCATATGCAAATCTGACGCAACTATTATTATCGACTTCCCCAATCCCAATGTTGGTCAATATGAACAAGCAATTGAATCAACTCGCTCTCGTTTACGCGAATTTAATCTTCCCGAAGACCACATCCAAGAAACTTGGTCTATCGTTGACAGCCCAGATGGCCAAAACTATTACAACCGTCTCACTCCACCACCCGAAGATATTATTAAATCCTTCGAACTTAAAGGATTCGAATTAATTTCTCAAAACACCAAACCAATCCCCAACATGCCCGAAGATCAAAACATATATTTTGTATTCAAAAAAAAATATGACCTAAAAAAAGATTACAAAAAAATGATCGAAGCGCACGACTCTACTTATACCCTACAGGAATCGCAGTCAGAACAACTCCAAGACTAATTCTTCGACCTTCAAGATCAATTGACTCAATATAACAATCAACCTTTTCTCCAGGTACAAATTCTTTATCTGTACTTAACTTCGATACATGAATCAAACCTTCTATCCCCCGTTCAAGCTCTACAAACACTCCAAAAGGAGCAACTCGCACTACAACGCCACTTACATGTTTATCAACAGGATACTTCTCCATAATCTCACTCCACGGATCAGGAGTTAGCTGTTTAATAGATAATGACAATTTACCTACATGCGACTCAGTACTAATAATCTTGACATCTATCGTATCACCCAACTTAGCTACCTCAGTTGGATCATTTACTTTTTCCCATGAGATTTCACTAATATGCACCAGTCCTTCAAGTTCAGTCTCTTCAGCTTTGGCTTCTTTGAGCTTCTTGGGATCAATTATCAACTTAACAAAAATCCCAAAAGGCACAATTCGAGTCACAATTCCAGTATAAGTAGATTTCTCTCCCAACAAATCAACAATCCGTTTACGTTTCTCCATATCCTCAGCCTCCGAAACACTCCGCTCAGACAAAATTATCTTCTGATCATCACGATCATAATCCATAATCTTTGCTTCAATTTCTTTACCCATCACCTCATCCATGCGTTCTTGCAAATCTTGACTAAACTGTGACGAAGGAATAAATCCATTAATTTCATCCATTACCGCTACCACTGCTCCACCCCTATTTATCTCCAATACTTTGACTCTGACAATACTATCAGTATCTTTCCATTCTTTAATTTTATTCCAGTTATAGCTATCAGCTGCTTTGCGTAGTTGAACCAAAATCTGACCTGCATCATTCTCAGGCACTCCGACCACAGCTTCAATTTTATCACCTATTGATAAAGTTTTAATATAAGCTCGCGCAGCTGCAAACTCCTTATCCACCACCATTGCCTCAGTCTTAGCTCCAATCTCCAAAGACAAACCCCGAGAAGTTATCGAAGTTACAATTCCTTCAACGACATCTCCTCTATGCAAACCCCGTAACTTAACTCCTGATACAGCCAAAAGCTCTTCCATGGTCTGTGGATTGGCTTTTGTTGAAGTTGATTTGGAATTACTGGTTTTTACTTTGGTTGCCACAAAAAAAACGTACCTCCCTTTCGTACAAATATCACTCTATTATACACAAATATCACAATTCCTCAAGCCGAATTTCCCTAAGAAACTTCAAATAATAATTCATCCTTAACTTCCATTGTCAGATGGATAAGCCAAAATCTCTTTAAATCCAAAATGTACCATTCAACTAAAATAAAAATATACGCCATAACGACAATCGCCTAGATAATTCCTTGGCATACAAAACAAACTAGATCTTTGGACAATTTCAAAATAACCTAACTATCCCAAACACAAAAAAGCCAGTTATTCACTGGCTTTAATGATAAATCGGCTCTGAGCTATTTTCGCAAGACCTCTCGGACTAACTATCGTCACCGCTGTTGCCTTTCATGACTCTGTTCGGAATGGGAAGAGATGGTTCGACAACGCTCCAAGAACCGACAACTGCAATTATAACACACTCGTACCTATCTCGTTACCGTAATTTTCTTACTTGGATCCAAAACACTATCTGCTTCTAACACAATCCTTCCATCAGATTTAAGATATACCCAATATTCCGTCGCTTCAGGACTCCCTTTTACAGGATCGTAAGGCATTTGAGACATATACATCGGTACAAGCTCTCCACTCAAATCCACATTCCCCAAGGCAGTCCCCAGCATCCGTTTATTTGCTTCGCCTTTGGGAATACTAACAGGAAACACTCCGTTGTTCTCAATCGTGAATTGATAAATTGAATTAGCAATTTGATATATATCATTTCGCCTCTGTGTATCAATATTGTTATTGTAACTTCTATCTACATCCAAATTACCATAAACTCCCCCTCCGCCGTTCATTTTACCCATCAATTCACCAACAGTCAGCACCTCATCAGGCGCACTCACTACCAATGGATCTGTTAAGGGTTCTGTTGACAAACTATACGCCACACTGACTCGAGATAAACTTTGTGCCCAACTATCCATTCCGCCCAAACCATCAGATAAATTCGCAAGATTCATCTGCATCACAGCCGTTATTTTGGTTAACAAAAAATCATCCTCACGAAACCAAAAATCCAAACCCATAGACTCCACCACATCAACAAACTCATCCAAATCCTTATCTACCCTTCTATTAAACTCCTCTCCTGATTCAGACTTCATATACTCACGCATCAATAATTGTATCGTCGCCGTGCTTGGTTTCCAGGCTAAATGATAAGCCTTAAATCCATACAAATCCTCTTTACCCACTAACTCAAACTCCCCACGAACCTCTGGTCTATTAATCAAGTCATCAAACATTTCCATCGCCCGTACATCTGCCTCAGCATTAGTATTATGTTCATCCATTGCTCGCCTAGCTCCAGTATCTAAATCTGACAAATCGTATAATATCCAATTCTTAAACAAAGGGTCAAACATCTGTTTAGCTTGATCAGCTCCTTGAGCCTCACCATTTCCAGTCCCCATTATAGTATAGGCAAATAAATTCCAAATCGAATCAGACACACTTTCTAATTTTAAATAAATCTTTTTGTCAGTAGATTTTTTCGCTAAAGCCTCAACCTTATACAAACTTCCTGCCATATTTACACCCACGTCCATACTCAAATCAAACTGAGGATTAGATGCATTTGTTATATCAATCGGACCCTTCATCACCAAATCAGCCTTAGCACTCTCCGTGCCTACTTCTCCCACCGACGCCGCCACCGAAAAATCCAAATTATAACGAGTAATTTCCTGAGAACTTGCAAGAGCACTCAACAACACCTGCTCTGTAGTCTTAGGTGCAAAAGGCACGTTCGCCATCACAACCACTAATTTGCGCCTAAGTTCACTACTCATCCCCCACGGCTTCCACGAACCGTAGACCGTAGCCACGCTCCCTCCTACCAAACCACCAATCAACAACAAAATCACCAAAATACCTAATCCCAAAAACATCACTTTTCGATTACCTTTTTTAGGTTCAACATAAGTTGCACTCAAATTCACATCACCAAAATCAGAATCATTTTTATCATTGTCCAAGCTAGTTACAACTACATTATTCTTTATATTCAAATCATCTTTTATCATCACGCTAGGTTTATACAATTGAAAATTGTCACCCATGCGGTTCTCCAGCGCAGAACTTCCACCCGCATCATTACTCAAATTACCTCTCCCCAATACCTCCATCTCCGACCTATTAGCTACCAAACTCTCCATACGTTCTTTATTATCTGAACCTAAAGAATCACCACTCATCAATAAATGATCTCCTGCCGGCTTTGGCACTCTCGCCTCACCCAAAAAACTCCCCAATGCTTCTTCTTCCCATCCCGCATCAAGTAATTCCTGTTTTATTTGTTTATCATCGACTCCCTGTCCTCGCCGCGATTCAATATAGGATCGCAGTTCTTCCACACCAAAAGCGTAACACAGAACAAAATATCTATTCAAGATACCAAACCCTTAACTCCTTTTTATAGCTACTATTATTCAATATTATAATCAAAAATCCTATTTTATCTTTTAATACACACCATGAAACCAACTACTATCCATGCGCCGCTAATCTTCTATAAAACAGGCAAGACCCTATTTAATTATTTCAAATCAACAAACCAA
>CAYUGO010000064.1:0-6107 GCA_964444295.1 uncultured Gammaproteobacteria bacterium
TGACCGTATTATTACATTGTTTGCTTGCGAGTTAGGCAAATTCTCAGTCATTGCCAAAGGAGTCCGCAAATCATCATCCAAACGTAAGGGTCACATTGAACTATTTAATCACGTTAAAGCTCAGATAATTCCCACTCAAGGGCTGCATATCCTTACTCATGTAGAGGCTATTGAGTTTTTTGCTGATATTCCTAGTAAGTTTCCCCTCGCTCAAGATGCCTTTACACGAATTAATACTGCTTATCACTTAACCGAAATAGTTGATCGCTTACTTCCAGAGCATCAATCTTCACCCTTAATTTTTGACTGGCTTCGAAACGCCTATTCGCATTTACATACTTCCAAACCTGATTATGTGCATCTGCATCGAGGGTTTAAATTCAAAATTCTCCAAGAGCTTGGCTTTTGGCCTCATGATCAACAACCACCCAAAGATATTGATGCATATCTTGAATCTGTCTTAGAGCGACCTTTGCAGACGAGTGCCCTCGGAACTCATTTGATTTAGGATTTGGTATTCCTGTTCCATTTCGTTAGAATATAAGCTTGTATTAAGTAATTCAGTTAGTTTTAATAAAAGAAAAAATGAATCCCAAATTTTACGAACAAGAGATATCTGGGACCGAATCAGCCTGGTGCGTAGACGGCCGTGATGGCGACACCCAAAAAGGTCCTCAAATGTTAGGTGGCAGTTTATTGCCAGCTTTACTTTATGCGATAGAAAATAACTTACCATTTAACCAAGACACTGTCGCTCAATTGCTTAACCAATTAGAGACATCAGGCTATAAATCAGGTATACATCGTGGTCCTCACGCTCATGAAGACAAGAGTGATTGTGGATTTGCTGATAATTTACGCTTAATACTCCAAACAGCCATGAACGAACAAACCGAAATACTCTCACGTCTAGTTCAGGTTGTAGATGCTAATCCAGATATTTTCTCTGATGGCCAAGCTTTAAAAGATTTATTTCAAAACAAATACCAAATGCTTATAAGTTACAACCAAACTCATAATAATAATTTGATGACTGGTGAACCTTTAATAGGGTTTTGTGCAGAACACGGAGCTAGTCAAACAATGTTAATTGGTGAGCATAGTGAAGTTGCTGCTTTTGTAAATCTTAAACCCCAGACTACTCTTAATGTTCAAGAAGCAAATCAAAACGGTCAACCTGCTTTCAATCTAGACTTATGGGTAGTCACAGACCAAGCTCAAGCTCTCGACCTTGATCCAGAGACGGCTCAAGCTCTATCTTTAATTCTCTATGTTGCGACAGAGATGGTACTCGTAGAGCAAAAAGGCAAACCAGCTTTGCCGATCATCATTCACGCATAATTTATCAGATTTCAATCAAACTTTATTTGAATGTTGAGGTGGGTAGAGGAGTTCGTCGAATGTTTGTACTCTCTTTTTGGAAATTAAACTCTTGATTAGACATTATCATCGTCCCGTCGTAATAATGAGACTCGGCCATAACAACTATTTCACCATTATCTTCTAATTTGACCAAAAATTTAGTATCTTCTTTTGTGCCTCCAACAGGATCAAATTTAACTTCCTTAATTTCTATTCCTTCCAAAACCGTTAGGTCGACTAATCCTGGACTCGTACCAATACCTCGAGGAGTAGTTGTGATTTCTAGTTGGGCATATTCATTGGGGTAATTAGTGCGAAATCTCTCCAGTCCGTCAGCCAGAATTCGGATATTCGCTGATCTTCCAGCATCTTGTGCTTTAATACGTTGAGCCGTTGGGTCAAGAGCGCTCAGCCCACCCATATTCAACCCTTTTTCATTTTCAATCTGATTTATGCTATCTAGCGCTTTTTGTCGTTGTGATACAGGGTTGATCATCGATAACGCCACAATTGAAATTATAGATAACGGAATAAGAATTACAGACATAATTAGACTAACAGTTATCAACTTTGATTTTCTTAAATTATCTACATCCACCTTTCTTTTGGATATATATTGATGGAGGATCCCCATGTAATTTCCCAAGATTAAGTTAACCCCAAAGACTGCAATCAAAAATACTATCGAAAATATACTTGAGAAATTAGTTGATTCGAAAACCTCAACTAAGTAAGTTAAAAAAAATATTATTAAGATCATTAAAAACGGCCCTGCAAAAGCTTTATATGTGACGGATAATCTACGTTTATCCAAGTACGCATTCGTTAAATGTAATGATTTCAAACCCGATACTTTATATGTGATAACCGTATATTGATAAAAAATGAATACAGGATAAAGCCATATAAGAGGAATCCACAATAGAAGAGTTGCCCCAAACATCACACATGTCGCCACGAAGTTTGTCCACAAAAGACTCATAAGTCGCTTAACCGTTAATTCTTTCCATATTTCTTTGAATTTTAAGTCAGTAGTAAAAACCATTAACATAGCTCCATACATCCAGAGAACCACGCAAAGATACAAAACAAAAATTAAAATAAACAACAAGATAAGCGATACTTTTAAGGAACTTAACGAAATTCCTAAGGGAACACCTACCAAGACAAGAACCATGATTGATAGTGCTAAAATTCCACCACCGCTTAGTAATACTGCCAAATATGTTTTAAATCTGTTTTTAGAAGCTCTAATCGATTCACTTAACAGATCCATCACTCCTGGAATGTATTCACTATTTTCTATAGATGAGCCACTATCAACTGTGGAAGATTGAAAACTATATTCATGATCAAAAGGCCTAGGAGTGGGTATCTGTGATTGTCTTAAGGCGCTAAGAACATCTGCCTCATTCCAACCTGTCCTAATTAACTCTCCCTTAATTTGTTCATCACCTATTCCTTGGTCTCGACACTGGGCAATGTATCTTCGCAACTCATCCATGTAAATCTCATTTAATCATCATTTAGGATCAGCAACAATTAGCAATAAATAATTAATACAAAAAGTGCAATAAGTCGTCACATGTGATAGAATTACAGGCTGTTGCTTCTTTTCGTGCCTTTTTATGCAAATCCGTAACATAGCTGTCATTGCTCACGTCGACCATGGTAAAACCACCTTAGTGGATGCCATGCTCAAACAAACCCACACATTTCGTGATAATCAAAAAGAAATGCATCAAGAATTGATCATGGATTCCAATGATCTTGAACGAGAAAAGGGTATTACTATTCTTGCCAAAAACACCAGCGTTTATTATCACGAAAACAAAATTAATATCATCGACACCCCAGGACACGCTGATTTTGGTGGAGAAGTAGAGCGTGTACTTAACATGGCTTCCGGGGCAATTTTACTCGTTGACGCAGCCGAAGGTCCTCTCCCCCAAACCAAATTCGTCCTCAAGAAAGCTCTTGATGCCAAACTCAAAATTATTTTAATCATCAATAAAATCGACAAAAAAGACGCTCGAATCCAAGAAGTTCAGCATGAAGTAGAGAGTCTTTTCTTAGATTTGGCTGAAGACGAAGATGCGCTCCATTTCCCCATACTTTATGCGGTAGGCCGAGATGGCAAAGTTTTTAACTCAATACCTGATAATTACACATCTGACATCGAAGGCTCTATCGAACCACTCTTCCAAACAATTGTAGATACAGTTCCTAACAGTGCCATAAATCAAGATCAACCATTTCAACTTCTAATTTCTACGCTAGACTCAGATTCTTATGTAGGTCGACTGTGTATTGGCAAGGTTAATCAAGGAACGCTCACCAAAGGAGATCGAATTTCCTTGGTTGAAAATGGTGTTGTCAAATCTAACCACACTATTATGAAACTATTTACTAGTGTCGGACTGGAACGTCAAGAAGTCGATGAAGTTACTAGTGGAGACATTGTGGCTCTTGCCGGTATTCCAGAATTAACCATAGGTCAAACTGTTACTGATCCCGAGTTTCCAATTAGTCTACCTGCAATCCAAGTTGAAGATCCCACTATTAAAATTACCGTCGGGCCAGTTACCAGCCCTTTTGCCGGTCGTGAAGGTAAATTCACAACATCACGCCAAATCAAAGAACGACTATGGAAAGAAAAACAAACTAATCTAGGTCTTCGAATCGAAGAAGACGAAGCCTCAAGCAACTTTACCGTCAGTGGTAGAGGCGAGCTTCATTTGGCAGTTCTGATCGAAACTATGCGCCGAGAAGGCTTTGAGATGGATATATCTCGTCCTCAGGTCATATATAAAGAAATTGATGGCAAAACATCTGAGCCATTCGAAGAAGTCACAATCGACGTAGCTCAAGAATACACCGGAGCTGTCAGTGAAGAATTTGGTCGTCGCCGAGGAACTCTCTCTCACATGTTTCCCTTGCGTAATGATGTAACGCGGCTTGTCTACAAAATCTCTAGCCAAAATCTCATCGGTATTCGTGGTACATTGATGACCAAAACCCGTGGAACTGTAGTTATGAGTTCATTCCTCTTAGGGTATGAACCCAAAGGGTTGCCTCTTGATCAAACTCGCAATGGAGCATTAATTGCTGCAATGGCGGGAACTTCAATGACTTACGGTCTGATTAATGCCCAAGAGCGAGGAACTCTTTTCATTGATCCTGGGGTTAAGGTTTATGAAGGAATGGTTGTTGGTTTATCTTCTCGAGAAGACGACATTGAAGTTAATGTTTGCAAAGAGAAAAAACTTACCAATCATAGATCTAAAGGTGAGGGAGTCAAAGATGCTCTCGAACCATCTACTGTTTTGAGTCTCGAGCAATGTCTTGATTTCATTGCTGAAGATGAACTTCTTGAAGTCACTCCCGTAGCTCTACGTCTGCGCAAAAGATACTTAACTCAAATCGACCGAGTCAGATTTAAGCGCAGTGGCAAAACTAACTAACGATTTCATTCTCCTAAAACTTGCAAATACTGAAGCTAGATGATAAAACGTCTGCATGGCAATCCAACTGTATCAAGGTATTAAAAGAGCTTTTTTTGCACGAAAATTGACGGGATTTGATGTAGTGATGCCAAATTGCAATCGACTATTGATTGATTACGGATACTCCGATGTGGCCCCTGCTGACCAAACGAGATTGGAGATAAATTATTATGGCAGCCAAGGATTCCAACCAATCATGGCTGTGGATGCTAATCCCAGAGGGATTAGATTTGCTCAATCTGGACACAAAAGTATAGTTTATGATCGTGAAGAAAAAGAATTTATAATTGAAAACAGTCATGTTCGCATTACTCCTGATAACCAAGTCTTGCTTGATAAGCAAGACTCGCCATACAGAGTTAAGTTTAGCTCCAAAGGTCAAATCAAATTAGAACCTTCATTTCGTAATGACGAGCCATCTACGCATATTGAACTAGATCCAACGAGCGGTGAATACCGATCATATGATGATGAAGATATAGCTAGGGTCTTCGTAGATAACAATGACGCTATTAATTATCGCTATGCCAATTCTTCCTTGGTGCTTGCAGGTAGTGATAGAGAAGTTTTGATTTCATTACCATTGCTAAATAGACAAATGCTCCTCGAGCGAGATGGTGAAGATTGTCAAGGCTTAGCATTAGCACCTAATGGTGTTGCACTTGATATCCGTAGAGTCAGTCCTACAGGATTAATAGAATACTATAATTATCATGGCGAAGAGTCAGTTTTTGAGAGCCTAAGAGTTGATCGAGATGCATATTCTCCTCATTCATATCAACGCATTCAACAAGCAGAAGTTTGGGGATATCAAGGCGGGAAATACAGATTTAGTGATTATTCGCGCAAAATGAATACTACCTCAGTCTTGGGTGAAATGGATCTTATTAACCGCAACTTAAAAGCTAAGGTCAAATCAAACGATAGCGTCTTATCTATTCATTCACAGATTTATCCCTAATCAATTCTGAATTTTTCAAAATTCTCACAAAAAAACCGCTCCCCCAATAATACTGGGGAAGCGGCGGATACAAAAAGCTTGGGAAGTTCTATCTTCCATTAATCCGCAAGTTGTAAGCGGATAAAGAAAATAAAACTTGATTGATCTATGTCTTGCGACCTTTAAAATTTAAAGGTCTTGGAGATTTTGGAATTTTTCGAGACGGAAACTTCGGCCTGGGGCAAATGCAGTAAGATTTTAGCTGCCTGCATTTAGGGCAACGGTCAGAGGCTTTGGGA
>CAYUGO010000065.1:0-6103 GCA_964444295.1 uncultured Gammaproteobacteria bacterium
CAAGGTTTTGGGGTATTCCATTTACGGTCACTGATAGCGGATGATTTTTGGTGCCACCTTGCTTTTGAACTAAAATTTGATATGGTTTTGTGGTAATTGGTGTCTCATAAGTTAAAGTTATTGTGTTTAAACTCTTGGTGCGGATTACGAAAAATCCTGAGAATACGGTTTTGCCCAAATCTTCTGTGGTAGTTACTTGCAATTCTGAACCTTTAGAGTCTAGTAATTTAGATCCGGCGGGTACATAAACTCGCAGCCAAGTAGGAGTATCATCGTTGAGCCACTTATCTTTTTCGCGAGGATTTTTGTATTTGATGGTTAGTGTATTTTTGGTTCCTGATTCATTAGTTTCAACTTGTAAATCTAGATCCTGTTCAATAAAAAGGTTAGATTTACGACCACCAAGGTTAGCATCTACCACCATTAGATAATCTCCATCAGACTCTCGCACTCTGCCACCAAGATTGAATGATTCGATAGCAGATTGCTTTTCTTCGTCCGGGAAATACATCATGATGTTTTTCTGTTGAATTGCCTTAAACAAAACATCTGCTAATTCAGCCATTTTTTCTTTGGGCTGCCCCATGGCGTTGGACAATACTGAATACATCACAGAACCAAGGATAGCCTTACGATTCTCTCGGATGTAGGGAGTTTCGTAGCTGATAGCAGCTTCAAGTTCATGAATAACCTGAGGACAATCACATTCTGGCACAATTTCTGTACTGAAGTTGCCATATCCGCCGACACCGATCGGACCCATAACATCAAGTAGTGCCACTAGTAATTTCGTATCAATGCCAATAATGCCATCATACTTAGTGGCACCAGTTTTGGCGTAACCTGTAGCAAAGTCCTCCATTGATACTTTGAAATCGGGAGATAGATTGCGATCTCTTAACCGCCAGATCGGAGTCTGACCTGCGAGCTTTTCTTTTTTGTATGGATCGGCAATGTAATCAATTAATACTTGAGGAGCTGGATCTTTGCCTGTGTAGCGTGAATCTAAGTCATATATATCACTATTGAAGACCGGAGTAATTCTACCCTTATCTACCTTAATCACTGCATAAGCGGTAAGGAAACCTCCAGTAGGACGCATCTCAGCATCATTCTGGAACAACATCAGGTAAGTGCGAGGACTATCTGCACCAAGCAGGTACGGAGCTACATCCAACAATGGACGAGCATCATTAAGTAATACAGATGCTTGGCTTAATAGATTCTGAGTTTGGATGATTTGAGATCTAAGAGCTAGGTTCTGAAATTTGGTAGGTAGATAATTAGCAAAAAATAAATTGTTTATGTTTTCAGGGTAGCGCTTGGGATCAATTTGCTTGATATAACCTTCAGCTTGTTTGATGTCTGTGCCAATGCCTTCCATTTGGGGCACAATCTTATCTAGTGTAGTAACGAGGAAGTCTATCCTGTCTTTGGTTGTTTGCTCACCTGAGTCCGTAGCTTCGGTAGTTAAGCCAAACAAATCAGCATATGGAGCAATTGCGTCGATGCCCGCATTCCCCGCCAAAAGTAGAGAATCACCCGCATTGCCAACACTGACGGCGTCCTGCCAATATGGAGCTGCGTAAGGAATTTTCTGAACTTGGGATAGTTGATTGACTGATGATTTGTATGATTCTAAGTCACTCTTAATGTCACTGAGTCTATCCTTGGCAGTGACGAGATCTTTGGCGGTAATGGCATCCTTAATGTTTTGGGCATGAAGCTGCATACTGTTTATGGATTGATAAGCTTGCTTAGCAGGAGGCAAGATATACATGTATCCGTAGACAACGATTGCTCCAAAAATTATCAATATAACCAAAAATATTCCAAGCAAAATCCGGGCCCAGATCGGAAATCTGCGGCGAGGCTTGGATGGAGCTTCTTCAAGAATAGAAGTTAATTCAGCGGTATTAACTTCTGCTGTATTAATTTCTGTTTCCGAATTAGTTGGGGTAGTAGGAAAAGTAGCTTTTTCTTGGGTTGTAGGTGTTGTGGAAGAAGTAGAAACTTGCTTGGGGTTTTTTGCATCGCTAGCCTCTACGACTTGGGGGGTAGATAAAACTACTTCTTTATCAATTACTTTATCTGTTTTGGGATCCGACGATAGAACCTCTTTATCTGCTGCTTTATCGACCGGAATTTTATTTGATTTTATAGCCATCAGTACATTTTGACACACTGTGTCTAGTAGTTGTCAACCTTGATATAAATACTTACTAGAAAACATACCGTTTTATTTCATCACAGCAACTCGACGAGGAAGACGAGGAATATGTGTTTAATAGCCATATTACATATAAATTATTTCTCAATAATTTACCACCGACTCAACATGGATCCTGGAGTTCGTAATAAGATGAAAATATCGTAAAGCAAGGATTTGCGTTGAGCATAATCAGCGTCAAGATTGACCCGTCTGTCCCAAGACAGATCATTGCGCCCCGAGGTTTGCCATGGTCCTGTCAGTCCAGGTTTGACACTCAAAACTAGTTTCATTTTTTTGCGCAGTTTGGGGTAATTCTTGAGTTGTTCTTCGATTTCATCCCCTACCCCATCGCGTCTGTATGCACGTGGTCCAACCATACTCATAGTACCTTCAAGGATATTGAAGATTTGGGGCAGTTCGTCAAGCGAGTACTTACGCAAAAATTTGCCTATCTTAGTAATACGTGGATCTTCGTCTAAATCTAGTTTCCAACCCGCTTTTTTCTTAAATAATTTGCGAAAAACAGGATCTTGCATCACCATCTCATCAGCATTGGTGTACATGTTACGAAATTTGTAAATAAAAAACTCCTTACCATCCTTGCCAACTCGCCGTTGTTTATAAAAAACTGGTCCTGAAGAATCAAGTTTGATTAATGCAGGAATAATTATAAAAATCGGAGAAAAAATTATAAGTACAGCTAAGGCCGTGCTTATATCAAGAAATCTTTTGGCGGTCTCGTACATATTACCTGATGTCTAGATTATCACAGAGTTTTGACAATTGCATAGGAATTATTGGTAATAAATGAAATCTGCCATGCGATTTATTTCTGTTTTGAGTGAGTTTCGTAAATTGGTGTCTGCATCGGGGATATCTGCTGATTTTATGGATAATGTGTTATTAGATTTGGCAAGCTCGACTTGACCCACGAAATTTCCTTTATACAAAACTGGCATTCCGTAGTATCCAAACTTACGTTTATTCGCAGGGATGTATGCTTCCCAGGTGTAAGTGAAATTAAAAATATCCTGCAAAATTCGTCTGTCAATTATCATTGGATCAAGTGGCGAGATGATATTAATTGACTGGTCCGTGTCTTGAGAAGATTTTTCAATTAAGGGGATCTGGGAAGCAAGAACGTAGTATTTAGTTGAAATTTGGGGGATTGAGAGCGGTATAACGACACCTTGTGTAACCCATGTATCTAAAAGTTGGTTCAGATTTAGATTGCGAGCATAGCCAACTCTATTTAATTTAGATGGTTGAAGAATACCAAAATAGCGGAAAAATGAATCCAAAATCCATGCTTTGGATTCCTTGATCGGGATTGTTTGAATTATGTTAGGAAACAGCCTCCAAGTGAAATCATAGTATTTACGATTTTGGTGTCGTTGGCTTATGGAAATCTCGCATTTGTCCCATAGATATTCAAGTAGGCTATTATTAGTAGTGCTATTGCTCCATGAAAATAATGATTTTGATTGCGATTCTATATGAACTAAGTCGAATGAACTTGTAGGTCCGTGTGACTGGATGTATAACCTGACTTGATTAAGCTGGTTTTGGTGTTGGTGTAGAAATTTATTGTGCCAGTCTTCTTGCGTTGTGCGACGGGCAGCAAGGTAAGGAAAAAACTGAACGGGTATGATTGAATACATTTGTAGCCAATATTCAAAAACATCTCGTTTTTGATACAAATGAGACTGCAAGTCTTGACGAGAGAAATTAGGTATACGATTAAACAAAACAAGTTCGTGAGATTTGGCAACGACATCAATCGGATCAACTTGGATGCAACGATAATGATTAAGAACTTGAGAAAATGAGGTATTCGGATTGCCTAACAAAGAGTGATTAAGCAAATAGTTCTTGATTGTCGCAACAGTAACTGGATAACTTGGGATTGTCATAATTAATGTTATAGTATAATATATCTCATAGTATGGAAAATGACAGAAGTTACGGGGATTATAAATGGCAGCCAAAAGATGGTGAAGATCCTAATGGTCCAGAAATGAAAATTGATAAATCTAATGCGATTAACCTTCGAGAAAAAGCGATTCGTGTAGGAGAAAATTTGGGTGGAAAAATAAGTGGAAGATATGATGATCTAGGAGAATGGAGTCCAAATTCTGGCGAAGAGGAATAAATCTTGGTATAGGAAAAATTAGCGATTGCGTTCGTTATTCACGAACAACCGAGTCCCGATAACTGTAAAGACAGTAAACATAATGCCAATAATAATCAAATTAGTTTGTAGAGAAAATAGCTGAACTTTAGCAGCTTCGGGAGAGCCTAGATAATAGAAATTGCGAACCAAATCCACAGCATATCGCATGGGTGAGATCTTAGATAAAATATCCAGATACCAAGGTAATTGTTGGATAGGACTAAAGACCCCGGCTAGAAAAAATTGAGGGAAAATAATCACAGGAAAAATTTGGCTGGCTTGACGTTGATCACTAAGCCGAGACAAAACAAGCACTCCAAAACTTCCTCCGAGGAAACAAGCGACTAGAACAGCAGGGAAAACACGCAAGAAAATTGCCAAGGTAATTGGAACTCCAACTAAAAGCCCAAGTAACACAATTCCTATGCCTTGAACAAGTGAGACTAAGGTTTCGCCTAGAATTTTACCTATGATAATTGAATAACGGGAAATGGGTGATACAAAAATTTCTTGACTAAAATCATTTTCTCTATCAGCAATTAAAGAAATTAAACCAGATGAGGTTGATTGAAACATGGTTTGAGCTAACACCCCTGTAAATACATAAACGAGTAAGTTATACCCTGCATCTTGGCCTAAATTGGATTGCAAACTGCCACCAAGTATTCCGATAAATAACAATGGAAATATGAATCCAATTAAGAATCTTGGCCGGTCACGCAACAGTTTAATAAGATCCCGAGAGGCGATGGTGATGATAGCATTTAGTTCATTTCTCATGTTTTTCTTGCTGGCCAATAATAGAAATATAAGCGTCTTCTAGTGTAGGTTGAATTACTTGTAGCTCAGTTAGTGGTACTTTGATTGATTGAATTATTTTTTGGGCTTCTGCGTCTTGAGCGATTATGCGAAATGGGCCTTTGCCTGTATATTTTAGAGACATTTTCTTAAGTTCGCTTTCGAGAACTTTCGGGTGGGCGCTATCGAGAATCATATATTGAGTCAGAAGTTTGCGCTTGATATCTCGTGGGGATCCGTCCTCGACAATTTTGCCATGATTAATGATACAAACCCGATCTGCACCTTCGGCCTCATCGAGATAATGTGTGGTAAGAAAAATAGTCATATTTCGTTCACTTCTAACTTGCTGCAAGTATTCCCATAGATTTTTGCGGCTTTGGGGATCAAGTCCCGTGGTTGGTTCGTCAAGGAATAGAATTTTGGGATCATGCATCAGGCTTCTGATAATTTCGAGCTTACGTTTCATGCCACCCGAAAATTTTTTGATCGGAAGATTAAGGTCGTTTTGAATTTCTAATAAAGCAGCTAATTCTTTGACTTTAGTTTGGTATTCAACTGGCATGAGTGAAAAAGTTGGTCGAAAATCATAGTATCCATAGAGAACTGTATGGAAGCGAATGTTTTCTTCTGCTGTGAGGTTTTCATCCAAACTAGGTTTCTGGAAAATAATAGCTACATTAGAGCGAACTTGATTGGCTTGTTTGTCCAAGTCATAACCAACGACTGTAGCTTGACCAGATGTTTTGGATAATATAGTCGTCAAAATTGATATAGTGGTTGTCTTGCCCGCACCGTTGGGCCCAAGCAGAGTAAAAAATTCGCCTTTATTTACAGTGAAAGAAATATTGTCTACAGCATTTGTTTTTGACTTGTTATAGCATTTAATCAAGTTTTTGACATCAATTACATGATCTGAT
>CAYUGO010000066.1:0-6095 GCA_964444295.1 uncultured Gammaproteobacteria bacterium
CAGACATATAACAAGACATACACAAGAAATAAAAAAAGCTAAAAATATAACATTATAAAAAAAGTAGAATTATTAGATTTATTTGAAATCTTAGATATATAATTACTCCATGACCCCTCTTCCCTTTTCTCCCTTCATCAAAAAAGGAAATTTTATTTTCACCTCTGGTCAAATATACCTAAAAGATGGTCAACTTCTTGAAGGAACAATTGAGAACCAAACTCATCAAGTAATGGAAAATCATCAATCAATATTAGAAAAAGCAGGTGCAACCTTCAATGATGTAATCAAAACCACAATCTACGCCACAGATATGTCCCTATACGAAAAAATAAATGAAGTTTATGCTTCATACTTTACCCATAACTTTCCCGCCAGAGAAATGATTGGTGTCAAAGAACTTCCTCTTGGTGCAGTACTCGAAATCAGTATGATCGCTTATAAAGAATAAATTTACGTTTATATGATAAAAAACTCATCCACTTTCTAAGTGATCTAAGTTAAAAACCACGAATGAATAACAAAACAATCGAAATCATCAATATCGAAGACGATCTTGAATCATTAGCTGTCAGGTCAACTCTCGAATATCTTGGATTTAATGTAAATCTCCACTTCATAGCTAAATCAAGTGACTTAGTTAATTTATTAAACGGGAGTAAACATTTATCTCCAAATATCCTAATAATGTGTCATGGCACCGACCACGGCATTATTTTGCCAGAATTAACAAATGAAATTGCCAAAGATCAACCATACAACCAAATTCTTACTCCCGACAACCTAAGTGACTTTCTCAAACTCAACCAATCAATCGTCGTAAATACTGGGTGTTCTACTGGCACTCAAGCCTTCGCCCAAACATTTTTAAATAATGGCGCCCAAGTCTATATTGCCCCAAATGACTACCCCGAAGGTTCAAGCTCTCTATTATTCGTAATTAACTTTTATTATTTTTTATCAATAAAAAACAAATCTCCCCAAGAATCAACCAAACTCGCATCCCTCATAGATACAGATATTGCAATGTTCCAGTATTTCGACAAGTAATCTTTCGAAATATAGTTTCTCCTAAATCTTATACGCAAACATCACTTCATCATCTTCCTTCGAAACTACACCGCCTGTGGTTTCATATAACTTCATCGCAGCAATATTTGACCGATTTGTTAAAACAAACATTTCACATACATCCATATCTCTTGCAATATTTTTTAATTCTTCAATCAGCCCCCTCCCCACACCTTTTTGTCTATAGTTCTTAATTACTCCAATTTCATAAAAGAAAATTTCATTTCTTTTACAATCCATTCTTTGCAACTTATAAGCACTTAACATTCCAGCAATCTCATTTTCCAAATAAGCCAACAAAAAAATATTATCAGGATTATCAACAAACTCTTTTGCATTATTCAAATTCCACTCCTCACTCTTACTCTCTGGCTCACCCTTAACAAATGTTTTATTTAATTCATTAATGAGTTCTTGATTTACTTCTTTAATTCTTTTGATTTCCACAATCAAATTATAACAACACAGCTGCATATCTTCTAACCATAAATAAATAAAGTTCAAACAAATAATGCACAAACTCCCCCATCTCCTTCTGCTAAACTCTATCTATGAGTCCCCGAATCCGTGCAGTTGCCATAATAATCCATAAGAGAAATATACTTCTTATGCATCGAATTAATAATGGTCGCAAATATTACGTTTTCCCAGGAGGCGGAGTTGAACCTAAGGAAACAATTGAAAATGCAGTTGTTCGCGAAGTCCTCGAAGAAACCACCCTTAATATCAAAATAAATAAACTCCTCTACCACCATGATTATTACCAAGACGGAAATCAATACTTCTATTTGTGTGATTATGTTTCAGGAGAACCGAAACTTAGCGACAATAGTGATGAAAAGCTAGAAATGACAAAAGATAGTCAAAACTTCTATCAGCCAATATGGGTTCCCATTAATCAAATCAACCAAATGCTCATCTATCCTCTTGAAATCAGGGACTGGTTAATTCAAGACATTTCCACCAACTTCAGCAATACTCCCAGAGAATTAAAAATCACCACTGACCAACTCCGCGATTCTCTCTAAAAAATATTAAACCCTCCCAAAGGTAGCTAAAAAAAATCTTCCCAGTTACACTTATATCAATGTCCTACTTTATCCATGCTCTCATCTACTTTTGTGCATTTTACTCAATCTGGTTTGGCGCAAACTTAATTGTTGAATCAATTACCAAATTCTCTCGCAAATTACGCATATCTAACTTCAGCGCATCATTCTTTATCTTAGGACTCATGACTTCCATACCGGAATTCGCTCTCGGATTAACCTCCATCACCTCCAATGATCCCGAAATTTTCGTTGGCAATTTGATTGGTGGCATCATCGTCATCTTCCTCCTTATCATTCCTCTCCTGGCTATCCTAGGTAACGGCATCCGTCTCAAACACCAACTCTCCCAGCCCTCAATGCTCGCAATTCTCTTCGTGTGTATTACCCCATCTCTCCTCATTAGCGATCGAAAAATAACTCATATCGAAGCCTTAGTTCTTATAGGCATCTACGCTATTCTTTTTTTCCTCATGCAAAGTCATCGCGGTTTTCTACGATTTGGCAAACACCTCATCCAAGCCAAAGCATACACTCTCAAAGATCTCCTTATGGTCATATTAGGCGTTATTATTGTTTTTGTTTCAAGTCAATTTATTCTCAACCAAACTCTATATTTTTCCCAACTGATTAATGTGTCACCTATCATCATTAGCGTTATTGTCCTCTCTATTGGCACTAATCTCCCAGAGCTTTCAATTGCTATCAAAAGTGTCATCAGTGGCAAAAAAGACATTGCCTTTGGTAACTACCTCGGTTCTGCAGCAACCAACACATTTCTGTTTGGATTCTTATCTCTCATCAACGAAGGCGATGTAGTCACTACCCACCGTTTCTCCGCCAATCTTATCTTTTTAATTACCGGTATAGTCGCCTTTTATCTTTTTTCGCGATCCAAAAACACCATTAGTCGTAAAGAAGGATTTATATTGTTTTCGATATACTTGACATTCATCTTATACTGGATTTTAAATCAGTATATAAATATACAATAATATATAGTATATTGCCTAAATGAAATCCCAACTTCTTCCTACAAATCACAATCCATTTCTCAAAATAATCAAAAAACTTCCTCGTGGAATCATAATAACCGACCATCTAGGAAAGATAAAATTTGCTAACTCCTCTGCCCAGAAAACCATCACCTTCAAATCAAAAATACTATACCAAAACTTCCACGATCTCATCCATCCCCACAACACTTGCAATCAAGATAATTGTTTAATTTATCAAACTATACACAAACATAAGCCAATTAATCACAAAGAAACTTTTTTTTTCACCAAAAAAAATCCCGTATTGCCGATTGAAATTACAATTTATCCCCTTACCGAAGCAAAAAACTCTGACCTTATCATCGAATTTCAAGATGTCACAAATCAAAAAAAACAATTTCAAACGCTTAACAGCCGTATCAACCAACAGCGCATCATTACTAAACTTGGTATCAAAGCTCTCAGCACATCCAACTTTGAACAACTACTCAACCACACTGTAGTCCGCATCTCTCAGGCAATGAAAGTTGACTTCATCAAAATACTAGAAATAATCCCCAACAAAAACAAACTTTTATACAAGGCAGGCATAGGATGGCAACCTGATGTTATTGCCAATCAATCTCTCATCGACACAGGTAATAACTCACAAGCAGGATATACCCTCCAAATTAACACTCCTGTTATTGTAACCGACCTCCCAAACGATACTCGTTTTAACGGACCCAAACTGCTTCAAGATCACAACGTCATCTCCGGGATAAGTGTCATCATCCAAGGGATAAACAACCAACCTTATGGAATCATAGGCGTTCATAACAAATCTCAAGTTTTATACACTAAAGATGACATTAATTTCCTCCAATCAATTGCCAATATTCTCACAATATCTCTTCAACGTAATAATGTCGAAAACCAGCTTCACCAAAACCAAAACCGGCTAACCCTCGCTCTCCAAGCTGGTCAGCTCGCTGCCTGGCATTGGGACCTCTCGACCGACTCAATCATTTGGTCGCATAAATCTGCTAATATTTTGGGCTTTATTAATCTCCAAAAACTCCCCAAGAATATCAAAGAATTTTATTCAATTATAGAACCCAAAGACATTGATTCTTTCCAAAAAAAACTAAATACAGCACTCTCAGCCAACAAGAAATTCAAAACAAATTTTCGTATTAACCCACCAACCCAAAACACCAAATGGTTAACGGCAGAAGGGATAACTACTCAAAACAACGGTCAAGTAAGCAGTCTTTCGGGCGTATTATTTGATATTACCGAAACCCAAAAAGAATTAAGATTAAACAAATTTATAACTCGAGCGTCCAAAATCTTATCATCTTCACTAGAATATAAAACTACTATTCAATCCGTTGCCAAACTCTCAACCAAGTATTTTACTGATTGGTGCAGTATCGAAATAATCAATGAAAATCAAATAGAACTATTTGCAATCTCACACAAAGACCCTTTTCAAGTAAAATGGGCCAAACGACTTCGCAAGGATAACCCTCCAACTCCCCAAACATCAACGGCTCTATACAAAACACTCAACACAGGAGACTCTCAGTTAATCTCCTATGTAAGTGACGAAACATATAAATCGCATGCCAAAACACCCAAAGAACTCAAACTTCTTCAAAAGCTTAATATTCGTTCTGTGATAATTGTTCCACTTAAAGTCAAAAATCAGCCAATTGGGGCTATAGAGTTTTTCTCAACCAAAGATAACAAAATGTATAACCATAAAGATCTCAAAATAGCCGAAGATCTCGCATCTCGCGTGTCTCTAGCCATCGAAAACTCCCTCCTTTATTCAGATGCCCAAAAAGCAATACAAACCCGAGATGATTTTATCTCTATCGCTTCTCACGAACTTCGCACACCTCTGGCCAGCATGCAACTCTATATCGAACTTCTCACCAAAAGATTATCACCAGCTTCTCTCCAAAACAACAAAATCCTCCATCCCTTAACCAAAATAAGTGCCCAAGTTACCAAACTTACTAACCTTATTAACGATCTTCTCAATGTTTCCCGAATTCAATTAGGCAAACTTGAATTTAACATGCAAGACATCGATCTACAAAAAATTATCATCGATATTACCGAAAACATGCAAATTACAACACCCCATTCAATAAATATCTACGGAGAAGTTACAACTCCGGTATATGCCGATCCTGATCGCATCGGGCAAGTCTATACTAACTTACTTTCTAATGCCATCAAGTACTCCCCAAAAAACAAACCCATCAATGTCTTTATCACTCCACTTACCAAATCAGTCAAAATAACAGTCCAAGATTTTGGAATTGGGATAAATAATGCCAATCTACCAAAAATTTTTGATCGCTTTTACCGTGGCGAAAACACCACCGAAAACACTTACCCAGGGCTCGGTGTAGGTTTATACATTTCCCACCAAATTATAAATCGCCACAATGGTAAGCTCAATGCCAAAAGCAAGGTTGATCAAGGTTCTTCGTTCACTTTCTCCTTACCATATCGATAGGCTATTAAGCCTTACCGAATCCATACAAATTTCTTTCTTTTAATTTAATTAATTAATGCAATATTCTCTCATGCCATATTCCAATGCAAATCAATTACCAACACCAATTAGGGTTCACTTACCTCCTCACGCTCAACGTATTTACAAATCTGCCTTCAACCATGCATACTCTAACCAATTATCGAAAACTTCACCACATAAAGCCGAGATAATTTCTCATAAAATTGCTTGGTCAGCTGTAAAGAAAAACTATGCCAAACAACCCTCAGGTCAGTGGAAACACAAAGACTCAAGTTCCAACTCTAACTCAAATTAATCAATCAATCTCCCAATGTCAGTTTTGTAATCAAACTCCTCACATTGGTCAACTAGTTATTGGCCAAGGCACACAAAGCGACTAAATAGCCATCGTGGGGGAAGAACCAGGCAAAAAAGAAGCACAAAATGGGCTGCAATTCATTG
>CAYUGO010000067.1:0-5996 GCA_964444295.1 uncultured Gammaproteobacteria bacterium
GATGGTTGCAGTTTTGTTCTTGGGTGTGAGTATAGTTTTGATTAAATAATTTTTGATTGAGCAAAAAAGCCTGCCGATTTGACAGGCTTTTTTGGTATTTAATTGTTAAGTGCAGAAAAAGTGGTATTATTGGCAAATTAGTATGAATCAATTTGAAACGAAAGAAGGGAAACTTGGAAGAACCTCTGAATGGTTGCCAAAGGCAATAGAGGCGATGCAAAAGGGAGACGTTGAGACCAATTCAAGACTATTATGTGATACTCCACTAAGAGGTGAGATAGTGAATACGACTAGAATTATTGGCAGTGAACGAAATTTAGAAGCAAAACCAGATTCACTTGAAAAAAGAATTTTGCAACATACGGCACAACTCGGAAGCAGAGTTTTTACAACCTACCATGAATCATCTCCTTTAATTGAAGCTGCTAAAGATGCAAATAAAGGAATTCCAAGTGATGTACTGACTCGAATTGCCTTTAATCCTGAACTTACTCCTCATGCGCAGTCATTACTATGCTCTGCAGCTAGAAATGCCGGTGAAATATTAGAGGGTTATGCAACCAACCTAGAAGAATATGCCCTAAGAAATGGATTATATGATGAGTTAAGAGGCGCAATATTTGAAGCTGTTGATCATTTAGCTGGATCAAGATATGTGTTGGAAACAATCAGAGAACGAGCTGACCATGCTGTTCTTCAAGAAGTAGATGATTCATTAGATGAGACAATGATTGGTTTAATAGAATTGTCTAATAGAGTAACCGGAGTGGAACGTGAGAATGCACCTTTAAATAGCTCTTACGTGGAACTTATGTTTAAAATTGCAGATTTAAAAGATAAAAGTCGAGAAATGAAGCAAGCAAGTCTGGATCTGGCAATTTAACTCACATGTCAAATAAGGTAAATTTAAAGGAATACTTACGATGCGGAGTTGAAAATGCGTATGAAGGGCGAGCAAATACAATGGAATTGAAAGACGAGAGAAATCCATTGCAACTTCCATTGATGGCTTTGGCGCAAAGAATTAAAGTAGAACGTCAATGTGTATCGGATCGTTCAAATATAGATGAAATTATCACTGGTGGAAAATGTGCTTTATGTTTGGAGGATCAAGTTGAGAGAGAAAGTGGTTTGCGACTGGGAGAATATGATCCTGATAATAATGATTTTTCAACTACTACGATTGGGAGTGCGTTAGCCGAGAGAGGTGATTATGTTAATTTGTTATTCGTGGCAGCTCGGAGTAACCCAAATGATGAAATACAATCGAGGTTGATTGATTTGATGTCGAGAGGTCTGGCCAACTATGCGAATCATATGGAATCAATTGCAAATGGAGATGGGTTAATTATGGAGCGAATCAGAATTACACGCCAAGCAAGTTTGGAATTAGGTAATTAATATTGATAAAGATAAGAAGGTCGACCGCGAAGTGATGATTCAATTAAATCAGGAGTAAGGGAAACGTTGAGTCGGAAATTAGAAGTAATGGCAGAAAACAGAGATTGCAAAAGACTAGGCTGACCATACTCGACAACCTGATAATCAGATAAATTTGCCAGCTTAGCGGTAGAATCTACTGCTTGACGGAATGTGCCGATTGAGTCAACGAGTCCTCCCATGAAAGCTTGATTGCCAGTTAGAACTCGCCCGTCAGCCAGAGGGGCAAGAGTGGCACCATCAATTTTGCGTCGCTCTATAACCCTAGTAGTAAATTGCTCATAAGCTTCATCGACGGTTTGTTGAAGCAAGGCAATTTGGCGATCATTTACTGGCTCTAAGGGATCGAGTAAGTTTTTGTTTTGACCGCTTTTGATGACCACATTTTTGATGCCGTACTTGTTGGCTAATTCACTGTAATTAATTGTTTGAAGGATTACTCCGATTGAACCTGTCATTGTAGTTGAGTTAGCTACGATTTGATCTGCAGCAAGCCCAATGTAGTAACCTCCTGAGGCGGCTGTTTCACCAAATGAAGCAACGATAGGGATATTGAGTTTGTTTCGATATGTGAGGATTAATTGATAGACTTCTTCTGAAGCGGTGACACTACCTCCAGGACTATTAATCTTGAGAACTATAGCCTTAAGATTGTGATTATTTTGTAACGATTCGAAAACACTAGTCACGCCTGCTGGAGTAATCATTTGTTCTTGGGTAAATGGAGATGAGGCACTACCTGACTCTACGATGATGCCAGATAAATTGACAATGGCAATTTGATCTTCACCTTTGCCATAGAGAACTTTATAGGAGTTATTGTTCTCTTGATTGAAGCCTCCGATTAAAGATAGAAAGAGGAAAATGAAGAAAGATGCTTTGAGGGCTTTACCTCCTACTGAGTAAATTGTACTTGAAGTTTGTTTGATCTTTTGCCAAGTAGAAACAGGTGGCTGTGGCGGGGTGGGCGGAGTTGAATCGTTGTTTAAAGCTGTATTGGGAAATGGTAAAGTTGGATGAGATGGCCGCGACGAAAAATCAAAATTGGAATTCATATAAGCATTTATTTACTAAGTGGAAAATAATTACAGGAAGCACATTTGCGCTTGTACTAATAGTAGTTGGTATCGGCATTGGGGTGCAACTAGCAAACGGGCAATATAAGCAGGATAAATTGAATTTGGCAAATAATTTCAATAGCGATGTAGACAAATTGAATAATGAGATTGCCAATAAAGAATTAATGGTTTTTGATTTGCAACAAGAAAATGGCAGGTTGATGGATGCCTATACTTCAATTTCTACGGATAGTGCTGTGGTTGAAATTGAAAAAGTTGAAACTGATCGGGAAATTATAAGTGAGTTAATTAAAAAAACATCGGATTACAAAAAATCTGGTGTTGATGTTAAAGAAGCTGAAGCAAAATTAGGAACTGCCACTAATAAGTTCATTGACAATGAATCGGCTGAATTAAGATCTTTGGTAACAGAAATTAATGGGATGTTGGAAAAAAATTTGGCGATAAAAAAAGAAGCCGATACGAAAAAAGCATTATCAACACCAAGCGCACCTGTGGCATCTAATGTATCTGGTGGTTACAGTCGGATAACCGTAGAGACTTTAAGAGGAAATTTTGTTACAGATATTATTATGGCGGATTTGAACTCGACTCAAGTCATCACTGTCACCGGAAATGATGGAAATTGCGAAAACAATTGTAATGTAAAATCTCTGGCAGATTATGTAGCTGAGGTGGGTGGATTTGCGGGCATAAATGGATCGTATTTTTGTCCACCTGATTATCCTGCTTGCTCGGGGAAGGTTAATTCTTATGATTTTCCAGTCTACTCTACTCGCGATGGTAAGTGGATTAATCCAGATAAATTGTTCTGGAATGGTAGAGGCATGGCAGGGTTTGTAGGTTCATCTCCACGGTTTTGCACCAATGCAAATGCGTGTGATAGTGGTGGAGTATCTGCAGGAATTATCAATTATCCTAGCTTGATAAATGGCGGAAATATCGTCGTCGATCAGGGATCTTTGCCGGCGTCTTTGACCCAAACCAAAGGGCTGAGAGGCGCAATCGGAGTACGCGGTTCATACGTTTATATTATGCATGTGAGGAATGCCTCCGTCTTGGATGCTGCTGAAGTAATGAAAAAACTAGGGATTGATCATGGATTGAATTTGGATGGCGGAGGAAGTGCTGCTCTGTATTACAACGGCGGATATAAGATTGGCCCAGGGAGATTACTACCAAATGCGATTGTACTAAAGAGTAGGTAAATCTGGATTAATTTAAATGACATTATGCTTTAGCTAATCGACTTTTGTTTTATTTTTTCAATTATTTTTTTTAATCCTTCTTTTACTTCCGAGTTAACACCTTCTAATCTAATTAATTTTTCATACGACTCTATTGATTGTATGTTTCTGCTTAAATCTGATAACGCATTTGCTACTTCATACTTACCAAGCTTCATTAATACATCTGCCAATTCAGATAATAATTTAGGATAATACACGCTATTGTTAGGTACATTTATAATAGCTTGATTATAGACATCTACTGCATCCTCCAACCTACCAAGCTCAATCAGATATTCACTTAGTGATCTGTAACCAATATCACTTTCGGGTTCGGCAAGAATAAGTTGTTCTCCAATTTTAACGGCTTCATCAGTCCGCTCTAGATTCCTTAATAATTTGCCAAGATCTAAATAATTTAATGTATATTTAGGGTCACCTATGATACCTTGTTTGTAAGCGTTTAGGGCATCGTCAGTTCGATTCAAATCTCTTAATAGATTACCTAAGAAGTTATATGTGGGGGCATCATTCGGATTAATGAGAATCGCTTCTTGAATTACTTCAATAGCCTCTTCTTCTCGCCCTAGATTGCTTAATGTAATTGCAAGATTCCGATAAATTCCGGTATCTCCTCGGGGATTAGATTTAATGCCGAGCTTGTATATTTCGATTGCCTCTTCTTCTCGCCCTAAATTGCTTAATGTAAATGCAAGATTCCGATAAATTCCGGTATCTCCTCGAGGATTAGATTCAATGGCGAGCTTGTATACTTCGATTGCTTCTTCTTTTCGACCTGAATATTTTAGTGTGAATGCAAGTTTATTATATGCTTGCATATTTTTCGGATTAATTTTGATAGCTTGCCTATAAACCTCAATAGAGTCTTCTCTTTGACCTAATCTATTCAAAAAATTACCAAGTTCAATGTATATATTTACATCTTCTGGATTAGATTCAATGGCGAGCTTGTATACTTCAATTGCTTCTTCTTTTCGACCTGAATCATTTAATATATTGGCAAGTATATTGTACGCTTGCGTATCTTTCGGACTAATTCCAATAGCTTGCCTGGATGCTTCAATTGCTTCTGGATATTCACCTAAACGATTCAATGATATACTTGTATTATGGAGAATGTGAAGTTCAAATCCAATTTCTGGTTGGAAAAGCGTAACTGTTAATTGATTGTCATTGAGGTATCTGTAAGGATTAAAATCCTTAAATGTTATCGGCAACCCGAGATCATCGATATTTCCATCAATACCCTTGTCGCCCTCAATCATAGCTTGTGTGATTTCTGTATAGTTTTCCGCTAAACCCCCTGGAGGAGTAAAATCGAGCCAATAAACTTTGCTATTACTGGTAATTAAGACATTTGATGAATGCCTTGGTAAATGTACATTTAAATACTTGATGCCAACTTCATCTAGTAATCCACCTCCAAGAATCGATGAGCCTACACAATTGATAAATTGAGTTTCGATCATTTCTGAGGGATTATTTGCATTAGATTTATATGGATAGTTGCTGACTGCTTGTTGGATTTTTTTGGCAATTTTCAATTCTTTGGCAGAAATATTATCCAAGTCTCCTGTTTGTCTTATAGATTCCAGCTCTAGCTTTAGATCATATATATGAAGTGCATCATAAAGATTCATTTGTGCCGTACTTGGATCAAAACCATTTTCTTTAAGTAAGTTGTTAGTTGCTTTTCGATATCCCACTTCTTTTATTTCTGTTACTAAGTTCTCGACTCCTCTTCTGAATATTGCAGTCTTTAATTCACGCTCTGGAGTTTCGATGGCACGAGTGATTTGGGTTTTGGTCTTGTCTTGGAGATGTTGAAAAGGACCTATCTCTGTCTGCCATATTTTATTTCCATCTGTTTTGTACCCTTGCCGAGCAAGAGCTTTGAAGTAAACTTGAAGTAAATTTTTTCTGGATTTTTCTAAAATATTTTCATCTGGATTTTCACCAAGTCTCGCAAATCTTTTTTGGTATACATCTTTACCCAAGAACCATTCATCTAATTGAGTTTTATCTTGATTTGTAAGAACCAAATCATCAGGCAATTCCTCTGAATATCTTTTGTTGTATTGCAGTAATAAACCGTATTGGTAAAATTCCGTAGCAATATCTTGAGCAATTTGTTTTGCAACAGCGTCATCATTCTTGAAATCCGGTAAATATTGTGCAACGTAAAGACCTGCTTTTTGGAAAATTTGGCCTAAATCTTTGATTTTAT
>CAYUGO010000068.1:0-5651 GCA_964444295.1 uncultured Gammaproteobacteria bacterium
CCTAGAAGTATATTTATCCAGATCGGGATGAGAGGTAATTGTTGTTGTTTGATGATTAAATAAAGAGCTACTTGGATTGAAAATTGATATATATAAATAAATAGTATGTTGATTTTACGTATTTTATTAAGAAATAATTTGACCTCTTGAGTTGAAAAATTTGAGTTAATGCTGAAGTTATAATTGGAGTTTGATTTTAGGGTGGCCATATTTAAAGTCCGCTTTCCCATTGAACAGTACCGGCTTTGAAAGCTTGGAAGGCTTTGGGTAGGGGGAGGAATTCAGTAAAGACTTTGAAATCAAGTAGTCTGCGTAACCACCAGCCGAGTCGGCCAGTGATAACTATTTTGTTGTATTCAACAGCGGCCCATTGTGGTCCGACGGGTACAGCCATGAGCCAGTTGTGTGGTGTGTAGTGTTTGGGGGTTGGAGATTTCGTAATTTGGGATTTGATGTGATTTGCGATATGTTTGCCATGGGCAATGGCTGATTGGCCGAGTCCACTATCGCCGACCTCTGCCCCATCACCGGCTACGTAGACATGTTTGTAGTTGGTTGCTTGGAAATGAGAATTAACTTGAGCTTTGCCGGATTTGCTAAGTTGAAGATTGGGTATTTGGGAGTAAAGCACGTTAGGTTGGGTGCCTGCGGTCCAGATGAGAGTTCGAGATTCCATTTTGAGATCTTTGAGGTAAACTTGCTCTACATCTTCTTTGAGGACTTTGCGGTTGAGATAAAGGTTGACGCCAAGTTGACGTAATTTAGATTCGACTGCTTTTGAGAGAGATTGGGTACTTTGGGGAATGAGACGATTGGGAGATTGGATTAGGTCAATGCTAATTAACGTGGGGTCGATCCTGTAGGTTTGGGCTAATTTGTGAGTGTAAACGGCAAGTTCCCCTGCAAGTTCGGTGCCACTGGGACCACCGCCAACTACTACGATACGCATGTCATCTAGGATGGTGTCTTTGTCTTCGTTGGAGGCAAATTTGAATAATTCTTGAATATGGTGTTTGAGTTTGATAGCTTCGTGGATTGTTTTGAATCCAAAAGCATGTTTATCTAATCCTGGAATTTTGTAATAACTGGTTTGGCTGCCTAGAGCAAGGATAAGATAGTCAAATTCATATTCGGATTGTGATGTGCCAGAGAGAGTCTTATTGTCCAAATCTATGTTTGATATTCGATCATCAACATACTCGATGTTAGGGTATGAAGCAAAAATTTCGTGTAATGGAAGACAGACTTCCATGGGAGATTTGCCAGTGACAACTCTATACAGCGCTGCATGGTATTCGAAGTTTGCATTGTCACTGATGAGTCTGATATTGAGGTCACTGAGCTTGAAACGCGCAAGTCTAAGGGCGCAAGCTATGCCCGCAAATCCGCCACCGATAATTGTAACTTGATGAGCCATGAGATTGATGTAGTTAGTTTAAAACCATTTTTGCCAGACAAGTCGCCCACTCCATGCTAGCCAAACGGCCATTAAGCTAATGCCAAAAATAATCATGAGCCATTTGGTAAGGTCAGGTTTGGATCTTTGGTTTATCTCCATATCAAGTTTTTGTTCGATTTTTTGTTCGATGCGGTTGGCAAGTTGGTCGTTGATAAGAGTGGTAATGGGACCTTGGTTATTAAGATCAGATATTTTTTGTTCTAGAGATGGCGCTTGAGCGGGTGGAGGTTGGTCTTGAGAGTCAGGGTTTAGGAGGCTATCTTCTGAGGCTGGCTTGGGTGAAGATGATTGAGAATCAGATGGAGTATTGTCATTGGTGGTGGGAGCGGATGTTTGAGTAGAATCTGGAGTGGGAGTGGTGTCTTGATTTGTAGGAGGGATGGATGGTGTATTAGAATCTGGAGATTTGATTTGGTCAAGCTTTTTGGGTGGTGAGGCAGGTTGAGAAGACATAATGGTTAGTGAGAGGATTCTTGGGGAACTTCGATTTGGGTGGCTTGTTCGTAGAGAGAGCTTACTTGTTCGAAATTAATTAGATTGAAAAAAGCATGGACGTAATCTGCACGTTTGTTTTGGTATTTGAGGTAGTAAGCATGCTCCCAAACATCGAGTCCGAGAATCGGGGTTTGGTTGTTTATAAGTGGGGAATCTTGGTTTGGAGTAGTAATTATTTGGAGATTTTTGTCTATATCAACTACTAACCATGTCCAGCCACTGCCAAAGACACTTAAAGATTGAGTTGTGAATTCATCTTGGAATTGAGCATAACTGGTAAAATTTGATTGAATAGCATCGGCAAGAGTACCTTGAGGAAGTTGAGTTGATGAGGGCGAAAGAATAGTCCAGAAAAGGCTATGATTGGCATGACCGCCTCCGTGATTACGAAGAGCAGGCTGAATATCTATGGGGAGTGATGAAAAATTGCGGAGTAATTGGGTGATGTCTTGATCTGCATACTCTGGTTGGGATTGGAGGGCTAGGTTAAGTTTGTCGATGTAAGCTTGGTGATGCTTGGTGTGGTGGATTTGCATGGTTTGCGCGTCAAAGTGTGGTTCGAGCGCATCGTATTCATATGGTAGAGATGGGAGTTGGAATGACATGGATTTAATTTATAACAGAAATAACAATGATTGTCAGCTCTGAGGACTGAGCTTGAGCATAGCATTAAACCAAGGTTGGCAATAGCCTGATTTGTTTTTGCCTCCTGATTTGAAATCAATAATCGTATTGACCGCTGAATTGTCTGAGCTTGAGTTGGATTTGGTCTCTTGAGTTTCTGTATAGACGCAAGTTTGGCCTAATGGACAGGTTTGTAGTGTGTTAGTTGTGCCACTGGTACAGGCAATGGGAGTATCTTTGAGTTGGAGATGAAGTACATACTGCCATGCAAAAGTTCCAATTACAAAAACTATAATCCCAATTAGTAGATAGATTGAAGAAGTCTTCATTTATAGATTAAGTGTAGCAGAAATTTTTTGCATGGAGGAGAGGACAATTTGAATGTGAGTATTAAGTGGAATACCAAGTTCATCAGCTCCACGTTGAATGTCTTCTCTACTGGCTCCAGCTGCAAAACCTTTTTGGTTCCATTTTTTGAGAATTGATTCGAGAGTAACTTGAGCCAGTGATCTGTTTTTGACTAAAGCTACAGCTGTGATAAGTCCTGTTAATTCATCTACTGCCCGTAGAGATCGGGCCATAAGACTGGTAGGGTCTACTCCAAAAGCAAATCCGTGAGATTCAACTGCATTGACAATTTGGTCATTTGCATCGTGATCTTTGAGCCAGTTAACAATAATTTTGGGATGTTCTTGGGGATATTTTTCCCAATCAGCGTCGTGGATTAGACCTGCAATTGCCCATGACTCATGTTGATCTTGAGGGATTTGAAAATGCTGGGCGTAACCAATCATGGCTGATTCAACGGCAAGGCAATGTTTGATCAAATTGGGGTTTGAAAGCATGGAAGTCAATTGAGTGTAGGCTTGGTCGCGGGTGATCATTAAGTAAAAATGATAACAGATAGATAGAAAATTAGGCAGATGAATATATCAATATTAGGATTGACGGAAGATTTTAGAATGTTATACTTATCGAGTATGAAAGATGCTGAATTTATTGATACTTATTTGCCTTTAAAACCGAGAACTAATACTGATGAGTTTGGGAATCTAATTCATGAAAATCAAATTCCTTTGGGTAATAGTTGGAATCAAAGAGAAGTAAGTCGTGGAGCTTGGTGGCAAGGAGCTGGTAGGAGAATTGAAGGATCTGAGAGTCCTAAAGCTGATCCAGATGCCCAGAGGTTAATCGGGACTTATGGGGTTAATGGAAATTTGCGATAATTTGGTTTTTAGAAAGTTGATTGATATAGTAGGCTGATGAAGGCAATAATTCCTATTGGTGGACGTGGAACTAGGATACGCCAGTAACTTTTACAGCTAATAAGCATTTTATTCCTGTTGGGAATATACTCTTAGTTCATTATCCAATTGGAGCGATTGTAGTAGGTGGAATTAAAGAGTTGGCAATTACTTATAATCCAGGACAATTGAATTATGCAAAAGGTGTTTTGGGTGATGGATCGATGTATAGAATTAAAATAGATTATATTTTGCAAGAAAAGCCAATGGGTTTAGCTAATATTGTCGAAGTATGCGAGAAATGGATAGATAAATCAAAATTTGTATTGCATTTAGGTGATAGTATTTTGTTCAGGCAATTAAAGATTTAGTTGATTATTTTGAAAAATCGAAGGCTGTGGGAATGTTACGAATGGTCCATCATTCACAAAATAGACGGCTCGGTGTGCCCTATTTTGATAATAAAGGGAGACTTGAGAAGTATATCGAGAAACCTGAGAATCCGCATCACGATATGGCTGTTCCTGGATTGTATTTTGCTGATGAAACTTTCTTTGAGGTTTTTTGTGGAAGTGATCGAATAAAGTTATCAGTACGTGGTGAGTATGAAATTCCAGATGCTTTTCATTGGTTAATGGTTAATTGACCATGGTCATAGGGTCGAAGTTAAGGAGTATCAAGGGAGTGGCTGGATCCTGGTGAATTTGATGACTGGCTTGAAACAAATCAATACTTATTAGATATCCAAACTCAATGAAGTATACCCACCGATATTGATGCAAGTTGTCGAATTTAAGGAAGAGTTAAAGTCGGAATGAATTGTGTAATTAAGAACTCAATTATAAGAGGGCCAGTGAATATTGGAGATGACGTAGTTGTTGAGAATAGTTTTACTGGACCTTTTACATCAATATATGATCACTCTCGAGTGATAGATTGTCATGTGGAGAATAGTGTTTTAATGGAGTCTGTGGATTTGGAGCATGTAGGAAAAATGATTGATTCGAGTATTATTGGTCTTATTGTGAAGTTACGTCTCAAAACAATAAAAATATTAATCTATTTATTGGGGAAATGAGTAAGATAACTTTGTAAGAGATAGTAAATTTAATTACTTAAAGATTTAAAATATGGTAATGATTATCTAGACGTTGGGATTAACTGGAAATAATCCTTGGATTGATCGATAGAAGATGAAGCTCTTTGGGCAAGAATACCACCAATGATTACTGATGAAATTACCGAGGCTTCCGGTCGTATTGAATGTATATTGCAAAATGCAATCATGCCTGGAGACACAAAGATATTTCCAATGTTCCAACCTAATGCACGAGCAACTTGATTGGATGGTTCAATGGGTTGATCTTTAGGTATTAGTTGAAATTCCTTTGGTGTTTCGTAAATCTCTCGATTTGTCATAATTAATCTGATTATAGTCATATTTAGATCAAAATATAGATGTAACATGAGGACGTTAAGATGCTCTAAACATGGTAGTATATTAAATTATGAATCTTGAGAGAAGAAGAATATTTTGTGACATTGATGGCGTTTTAGCTGATACACAATTTAAGGCTTTAGAAGAAGCTCAAGTGCGATATGGACTGAAAGATTTTAATTTTAGTGATTGGAATACATTCGAAGCTCTAACTCTAGCTGTAAAGAAACAACATTCTGGGTTAGATCTACGGCAAATAGATGATGAATTGTTTGGGAATGAGCTAATGAGTCGAGTTAAACCATTACTTGGAGCTCGAGAGGGTATTGCTGAGATTGCTGAAGAAAATGAGATTTGGGCTGTAACTAGTCGACCATCTAGTCAACAATTA
>CAYUGO010000069.1:0-5627 GCA_964444295.1 uncultured Gammaproteobacteria bacterium
ATCTAAATTGAGAAGTTGGGTTTTTTGGACCCAACCTTAATAAGCAAATATTTACTTAAAATTTTATTTATGCCTATAATCAAGTAATGACTCCGAAACAATTGTTAAATAGAGGTCTAACTTTTTTCGCTGCAGTATTCCTCTTAATCATATTATTTAGTTCTTTTGCTTATGTTCCAGTCGGTTATCGTGGAGTAGCTACCAGAATTGGTGCCATCACCGGTCAGATCCGCAATGAAGGCGTGTCTTTCAAAATTCCCTTCATAGATGGTAATCGTAATATTGAAGTCAGAGTCCAAAAAGAACAAACCAGCGCAACAGCCGCTTCTCGTGATCTTCAAGTCGTTACAAGTGTTGTTGCTCTCAATTATTCTATTGATCCAACCAAAGTCGTTACCCTCTACCAAAACGTTGGACTCGACTACAATGCCAGATTGTTATCGCCTGCAATTCAAGAATCCGTCAAATCAACCACCGCTCAATTTACCGCTGATCAACTGATCACTAAGCGGGCAGAAGTCTCGGATAACATTTTGGCTGAACTTGCCAACAAACTATCAGGCTATGGCATCCTTGTCGTGGACCTTAATATTGTAGACTTTGATTTTTCTGATTCATTTAATAAAGCTATCGAAGACAAGGTCTCTGCCGAACAACAAGCTTTAGCTGCCAAAAACAAACTTGAACAAGTCAAATACGAAGCCGAACAACAAATCGAGTCTGCCAAAGGTCGAGCTGAGGCGCTAGATATCGAAGGTAAAGCAATTAGCAATAATCCCCAGGTAGTTGAGTTGCGCGCCGTTGAGAAATGGAACGGAATATTGCCTCAGTACATGAGCGGTAATAGTGTGCCCTTTATCCAGATTCCTTAGAATTTCTCCCTTCACAAATTCTTACTAATGGCAAACCTATGTTAATAAAGCTAAAGTAATAGATGATTACTCTTAGTTTTTGCTATGACTTCAACTTTCCAATATTGCAACATTAACATTGATCAAGCTCTAACCAATTTTCACTCTAACCAAACTTCAGGCATTTCTACTAACCAAGCCAAACAATATCAACGTAAATTGGGTTACAACGAAATTCATTCTTCATCCGTCAACGCAGTCCAAATTTTCATTCGTCAATTCAAATCTTCATTCGTTTATCTGCTCCTGGCTGCAGCAGTGTTGGCTTTTTTCCTCGGCGAAAAATTAGACAGCCTCATTATTGTAGTTTTCATTACTATTAATGCTTTATTAGGTTTTGTCCAAGAATATCGATCTGAGCATACCGTGGCACTGCTCAAAAAATACATCTCAGGCTTAGTCCAAGTACGTCGTGACAATCAAGATAAAACCATCGACAGTCGAGAGATAGTCCCGGGAGATATTATTACATTAAGTACGGGTGACATAGCTCCCGCCGATGTTCGTCTTATCAACCAACAAGGATTAATCGTCGATGAATCAATCATGACCGGTGAATCCAAAGACGTCACCAAAACTATCCATCCAATTACTTCTCCCGTAAACAAAATTTTTCAAGCTAATAACTTAATTTTCAAAGGAACTACGATCAAGAGTGGCAAAGCCCTAGCTCTAGTCATCGCAACAGGCAAAAATACCCAGCTGGGAACTATCGCAAAATTAGTTCAAGAAACACACACGATCAGCGCCTTCGAACAAAATATCAACCATTTCAGTCAATTCATCCTCCGGTTAGTTTTGGGGACACTCGTGCTTATGGTTGTCCTTCACGTCCTAATCAAACCCCAAACCACAGGACTGACTGATTTGGTAATTTTCTCTATCGCGTTAGCGGTTGGCGTAATTCCCGAAGCTTTACCTTTGGTCACAACTTTTGCCTTATCCCGAGGAGCCAAACGTCTGGCTAAACATAAGGTTGTGGTCAAACGTCTATCCGCCATTGAAGATTTAGGGAGCATTGACGTCCTTTGTACTGATAAAACAGGCACAATTACCGAAAACGATTTGACAGTTAATCAAGCCTACATGATTGATGATGATCTTATGCTTTATAGCGCTTATGGTATTAGTAATTTCGATGACTCCAAGCAACTTCCCAACAACTCCTTTGACATTGCAATTCTCAAACAACTCAAAGCCACTGAGAAAAAAACACTCCAAAAGTCTTCAATTTTAAGTGAAATTCCTTTTGATCCTGATCGTCGTCGCAACAGCATTATTGTCCAGTCGGGATGGACCAGACCTCTACTTATAGTCAGAGGTGCTCCCGAAACCATAATTTCCCACTGCTCAAACATAACTCCAACTCAACGCAACCAAATAACTAAATGGATCAAATCTCGTGGTCAGGAAGGTAATCGTTGTCTGGCTGTAGCCATTAGACCCAACACTCCAACATCACTACACACACCCAAGATCGAATTAAATGATCTTGTTCTTACAGGCATCATTGCTTTCCATGATCCACTTAAGACCAGCACTGTTTCTTCAATCCAATCAGCTCATAAACTGGGAGTCAGTGTCAAGATTATCACCGGTGATGGACCTGAAGTTGCAGGAGCAGTTGGATATGCAGCGGGAGTGATCGATGAACCAACAAATATCATAACAGGTACCGACTTCGAAAAATTATCAAGCCATCTCAAACTCAAAGCTGTAGAAAAACACAATGTTTTTGCGCGGATCATGCCTCAGCAAAAATACGAAATCATCCATCTCCTCCAAACCCATCATCAAGTAGGATATTTGGGTGAGGGTATTAATGACGCTCCTGCGCTCAAGATTGCTAATGTTGCTCTCGTGGTCAAAGGAGCCTCAGATATCGCTCAAGACGCAGCCGACATCATCCTACTCGAGCGAAATCTCAAAGTAATTATTAATGGAATAGAGGAGGGTAGGAAAACTTTCACAAACACCATCAAATACATCAAAGCTACACTACTTTCTAACTTCGGCAATTTCTATGCCGTTGCCTTGGCTTCATTGATGATCGATTACTTGCCTATGTTGCCGATCCAAATCCTCCTTGTGAATCTATTATCGGATTTTCCTATGATTTCAATTTCCACAGATAATGTAGAACCTGACGAACTACGTAATCCTAAGAGTTATGATGTTAAAGAAATCATCCTTGTTGCAACTTTGCTAGGATTAGTCAGCACTTTTTTCGACTTTGTATTATTTGGAACTTTTCACAAATATTCGCCTTCAATCCTCCAAACTAACTGGTTCATCGGTTCAATAGTTACGGAATTAATTCTTCTATATTCTATTCGCACCCGCAAAATATTCTACAAAGCCACCAAATTGCCATCATATCCTTTGATGATTCTAACCACTCTAGCTATAATTATTACTCTTATTCTGCCGTACACCAACGTTGGACAAACTGTGTTTCATTTCCAACCGCCCACCTTTGATCACTTAATGATAATTTTTGCCATAATTATTACTTACTTCATTACCACTGAATCAGTTAAGCTTCTGTATTATCGCTTCATTGCACCTCATAATAATATGTTATTCCCAACTCCCAAATCCAACTAAATTCTTAATCTTCTATCCATAAATTTCTACCCAACCTTGTCACGCTGGTTGCGTTAGCGACTCTACCAAACATTACATATTCCTCATCATCAATAGATACATCAGGTAATCTGCGATATATACGCCTCACATTGTTATACGAACCATCATAGTTTTGACTGGGGACATTAATACGGAACTCACTCTTTCCTCGATCCAACCATTTAATTCCCAGAGCTTCACCTTCCGCAGTCTGGACTCGATGCCTAATGTTGTCTCGCATCTCCTCTGTCTCCAAAAAATGTAGACCCAGATCTGCAGCTTTATTGCCCAAATTTTCTTCTCTAAATAATCCCAAATCAAGCATTTTTTCTACCAAATCCGGAAACACCGCTATCTCTTGTTCAAAACGTTTATCATATGTCTGGAAACCAATCAGTCCCATTAGTGTATCTCGATAAGGTGCGGTTTCGTCCCGCCAGGCAGATAAGAAATAATTACCATCCTCACTAAAGATGCTTGCATAATCACCTTCATTTTTGGGATTTCCAAAGTCGATATCTAATTGACTCGGTTTAATGTTTTGTGGATTAATCCATGCAATGGTTCCTCTCGTATATTCAATTTGGTTTGGTCGATAGCCTAGTAGTTCAAAGATTTCATCATCTTTACTTAGAATATTTTTGACTTGATACGCTATTTCCGCAAGGCTCGTCCCCGAATTCTTTATTTCCATAAATATGTCCAAATTATACCTTACAAATTTCTCGCCTCTAATTACCCAACCCAAACTTAAATGACAAATACCCCAATGCCAATATAATCAAAATTATCACTATCCGGAAAACTATCATCGCGGGACTATCTTTATACTTATCTGCAATTTCTTTGGGGATTTCGTTATCGTGATAATTAGATACTAGAGACAGAGAACTGGGAGCAAAAGTATTTTTTTGGTTACAGACTTCGCATTTCCACCAACCTTCATCTTTGTTAATTTCCTTCGTACCCTCGGGGAAGCCAAAACCACTCTGGCATTTGGGACATTGTAATTGGTAAATATTTCTATGACACATTCGGCATAATGTTGTACAGGATAATCCAGGTTCAACAAATACATATGTCACTTCACCACAGTCACACAATAGCTGTAACTTATCACCAGAGAATTCATTTTTATCCATAAAAGAGTATCTTAAAAAATTATAAACCAAATTCTAAAAACTACTAGTCAAACTATAAATTGGTAATATGGTAGATAAAATTAAATATCCAACAATCAAACCCATAAATCCCAAAACTACTAATTCAAATCTATAACGAGTTACTTCATTTATTCTTATCATCTCCCCCTCTTTGTATCGCATAAGATTCTTTCCGAGTGTAGTTATGTCGAGTGGTGTAACTAATAAATAAACAAGAAATGAAACTGCTATCAGCATGATTGTCCAATTGATCCAAGAAGACCACTGAGTAATCAGTGGCAAATTAGTATCAAATTCCGTATATAAATTCATCATCTTTGGTGAAACAAAAGAAATAAATAACCCAACAACCGCGATCATCGCCAATAAAACAATCAAAATCATCGTCCTTTGTCTTTTTACGAAGCTAATTATATCTTCTTTCTTCACATAATAATTCCGTCTGGGATAAAAACTTGCGATAAACATATGCATTTAAATTATATTACTATTTAACAAAAAAACTGCCAGTCAAGATCAACTGGCGGGGGATACTTTTTTTGTTAAGGATTGAATGGACCAGGTGTTGGCGTTTCTGTTTCTGCGTCATGAGCCTGATTAGCCGTTTCAGTCTCCATGGCCGCAGTAGTTGCTTCGATCTTAGCTGTCTCAGCCTTAATCGCAGCAACGTTAGCCCAAATTTCCTGAGTTCTTTGATTTACTTTGATGGTATCCAGAATAATTCCCGTAATTCCCATCGAAACAATCAACATACCAATTGTTCCCTGAATGAGCCATTTCTTACTCCCAGAGACAGAAGCAGAAATAGATTTCCTATAAGCAATAAAAAACATAAATATTCCCACACCCAGGGTGGCTGATGAAATCCAAATCATACTCATTTTGATTTCCTTTCATGTTGACTACAATTGTCCCTAATCCTTAA
>CAYUGO010000070.1:0-5590 GCA_964444295.1 uncultured Gammaproteobacteria bacterium
CAAAAATTTGAACTCAAACATAGTATATCAGTTATTAATTAAGTTGGGAAGTAATTACTACTTGTGATAACCTAAAGTTAGTGATGATTCCCCTCAGCAATCCACCTACAAATAAAGAAATATCATTGCTTTTGCGCTCAATCTCAGCAGCCCTCACTGTCAAAAACGCTGATAAGTTCCGTATTCTAGCTTACCAAAAAGCCGCTGATTCAATTGAAAATGCATCTCAAGAAGCCATAAATTTGTACAATAACAACGAACTACACAATTTACCAGGTATTGGAGGCAGTCTTTTTGCTCACCTTAAGGAACTATTCCAATCTGGGCAATCTGCATACTTAGAAGAAATACTCCAAGGCCTCCCTCCAGGCATGTTTGCAATCCTACCAATTCCAGGAATCGGCCCAAAACACGCATATAAATTAGCATTGAATCTTGGATTAACCAGATATCACTCAGCTATTAATAAACTCCAAAAATCAGCCCGTCAAAACGAAATTCAAAAAATTCCAGGCTATAAATCTGATTTTGAAGCTAAAATTCTCCGTAATATCGAAGAATATAACCAAATCCAAGCCAATCCTCGCATCCTTCTCCATATTGCCGACAAAATTTCACAAGAAATCATTACTTATATGCGTCAAATTCCCCAAGTCAAAGACATTGATGCTTTAGGTAGTTTGCGTCGTAGGGTAGCCACTGTAGGAGATCTTGATTTTGCAGTTTCTACACTAGAACCACAGATTGTTCTTGACCATTTCGTAGCTTATCCTCAATCCACGCATACAATATCTCAAGGTGACATCAAAGCCTCAATTATCGTTAATAATCAATATCACGTTGATCTCATCACCCAAACACCCAATCAATTCGGATCTCTGCTTCTCCATTTTACAGGTTCTAAATTCCATAACATCAAACTCCGAGAACATGCAATCTCCCAAGGTTACTCACTGTCCGAGCATGGATTACTTGATAAATCTAACCAAACAATCTCAGCTGCCACAGAAAAAGAAATATATCAAAAACTTAATCTTAACTGGGTTCCACCAGAAATTAGAGAAGGCAAAAACGAAATTGAATTAGCTATCAAAGACAACCTGCCTGACCTCGTTAGCCTTGATGATCTCAAAGGTGAATTTCACATCCATTCAGATTTCAATATTGAACCTTCTCATGACCTAGGTATTTCGACTATGACGCATATGATTGAATTCGCCCGTCAACATAACTATCAATACTTAGCGTTTAGTGAACATAACCCCAGCAAATCAAATCATACCTTTTCACAGATAATTGACCTAGTGAAAAATAAAAATAAATTAATCCAAGATCTGAATAAACAGGAGGTTAACCGTGAAAATAATCCTGTGAAAATATTTAACTCACTCGAAATTGATATTGAACCTGACGGTAGCTTATCATTACCCATTGAGGCTTTTGATTATCTTGATTTTGCAGTTGTATCCATTCATTCAAGCTTCCAGCAGGACATCCAGACTACTACTAATCGGATAATTACTGCACTTAGTACTCATCCAAAAGCTAAGATTTTGGGCCACCCCACAGGTCGCACTTTGCTTCGTAGGCAAGGAGTTAATGCCGACTGGCAAAAAATATTCAAATTCTGTTTTGAGCATGACAAATGGCTCGACATTGATGGCTGGCCGGATCGACTGGATTTGCCTGATACACTCATATATGAAGCCAAACGTTTTGGGGTCAAGTTTATCATTAGTTCTGATGCCCATCAGGTTGATCACATGTCAATGATCAAGTATGGAGTAGATACTGCCCGTCGAGGCTGGGCCACTCCTTCTGACATTATAAATACTTATCCACTTTCCAAATTACAAAAATTGTTGCCACAATAATATATAATATTTATCAAGAATGGAGGTGATTTTATGTCATATTTATTAGGATTCGGAATCGTCGCAGTTATAGTAATAGTCTATCTAATTGCTAACTACAATCAATTCGTATCCCTCAGAGGCCGAATCAGAGCTTCAGTCCAAGAAATTGGTAATCAACTCAAACGTCAGTCTGAGTTAATTCCTAACTTGCAGGAATCAGCCAAAGCTTATCTCAAACAAGAAAAAGGCATTTTTGAGCAGTTAACTAATGCCCGCATGGCAGTTAATAACGCTCTTGAAACTCAAGATGTTGCTCAAATGAGCAAAGCTAGCGACATGATGAACAAGGCCCTCGATGGCCTGCGCGTCGTCGTCGAAAGCAACCCAGAAATCAAAAGTGATCAAGTCATCACCAAATTAATGAACGAACTTCGTGATACATCCGATAAGGTCATGTATGCACGTCGTACCCTCATTGATCTCACTGCTGATTACAACATTATGCGCGAGACATTCCCCTCAAGCATTGTTGCATCACTCTTTGGATTCCAACCCGAAAAAGGCCTGGAAATGCCGGCAGATATGCAATCTGCAACTACCGTTTCTCAAGAAGAACTCAAAAGTCCAAAGGTTGATCTAAGTTAATCAACCTCAAGATAGAACCTAACACCTGCTATTCATTTAGCAGGTGTTAGTAGGGTAGTAAGTTTACAAAATGATTTATAATAAAACTCATGAATAACGTTTACGAACAAGTAGATAAAAATAAACTCAAAAGCACTATTGTCATGGTAAGTTTTATGGGATTTATTGCTTTTGTCGCTTGGATTTATGGACAAGCGACCGATATGGGTGCCAGTTTCGTAGGTATTGCATTAGTCATCTCTGGAATTATGAGCTTTGGTAGCTATTATTACTCCGACAAAATCGTCCTAAGTTTATCAGGAGCTAAACCCGCGAATCGACAAGATAACTTCGATTTCTATACTGTCACCGAAAATCTCTGCATTGGCGCCCAACTTCCCATGCCCAAACTTTATGTGATTCCTGATACGGCCATGAATGCTTTTGCCACTGGTCGTGACCCCAAACATGCTGCAGTTGTAGCTACAACTGGGTTACTACAACGTCTGGATCGCAGCGAATTAGAAGGCGTTGTCGCACATGAACTTTCACACGTTGGCAATTATGATATTCGTCTGATGTCTATTGTCACAATTTTAGTAGGCACAGTTACTTTACTTGCTGACTGGTTTCTCCGCATGTCATGGTCAGGTCGCAAGTCCAAAAACAGCGAAGGTGGTAGTGGCATTATCGCAATCATAGCAATTGTGCTTACCTTACTATCTCCAATTATCGCTCAATTAATTCAATTGGCTATCTCACGTCAACGCGAATATCTAGCAGATGCAAGTGCTGCCAAACTTACTCGTCAACCCTCGGCTCTCGCTTCAGCCTTACGCAAGCTTAGCACCGATACCGAACCCTTAGAGGCAGCTAACAAAGCGACTGCTCATCTATACATCACCAACCCACTCAAAAATCGCAAAGACACAGTTAGTTGGTTTGCAGGAATGTTTGCTACCCATCCTCCAATCGAAAAAAGAATCCAAGTCCTCGAATCAATGATGTAACTAATTGAATTTTAAAGTCTTCAATATTTTAGTGATATCATTAACTCTCATTTCATCCCCAACACCTCCTTCGGAAGAATAATCATACATAATTTCTATATTTGTTTTTCCATTGGAAATGTACCACTTTCTATAACTGTTATCCCCTTCATATGTAAATCCATAAATATTATCTCCTAAATCAAATTTGCTAAAATTCAATGCTTCTTCAATTGATTCTTCTTCACCTAATAAATCTTGTCTTAAATAGTAATCCTCATATTCCTTAACAATTTCCTCTATTGTTTTGTTAGTTAAAGAAATATCAAAAACACTATCCTGAGTATATGCATCGCCTGGAATGGCAACCGGCATACACATTTTCTCATACAAATCCCTTATGGGACCTATTCGAATTGGGAAATTAATCTTTTTATCTCCCGATATAATATCTTGTTCTAAATAATAACGTAAAGAAAGAAAATGGTATTTTTTTGAATCAAGTCCTTGTTGACCATCTGTAGCTGCCCATCCAGGTGCAATTTTGATTGTGTATTTACCATTCATATCTTCATACGTACTCCATTTGGATAAATCATCACTAAATTCAACCTTATCTCCAGCGTACTCATCAATTACTGTATTTACCGCCAACTCCAAATCTTCACTTTCCTCCGTATTAGAAGGCAACTGCACTTTGCTATTTGCTAACTCTGTTATTAATCTAGTCCTCTCAATGTCTTGACTCTTAAATTGACTAACTTGTACTCCATTAACTACCAAACTCACGATAAGCAACACTCCCAATCCAACCATAATCACCTTGCTCCAATTATTTCTTTTTACTTCAGGACTACTTACAAAGGCATTTCCAATATCTTTAGAAACTTCAACATCATTATCCATACATAAATCTTACATAACTAATTTACATTAAACAATAAACATCTTAAATTATGCTTATGGATCCTAATCGTTTTACCCATCCAGCCCAACAATCAATTGCTCAATCACAGCAACTTGCGATCGCCAATCATAATTCTTCGATTAATTCCTTGCACTTGCTTGAATCTCTCTTATCAGATACAGATGGAATTGTTTATGAAATCCTTCGTCAATCAAAAGTAAATTTCACAAAATTAAATACTGATCTTACTCAAGCTCTTACAAATTTACCAACCGTTGATCCACCTCCGACTCAGCCTGAGGTCGGCTCGGATCTGACCCAAGTCCTTCAGAAATCCGATCAAATCTCTCGCAATTTCAAAGATGAGTTCATTTCGAGAGAACATTTTCTTCTGGCACTCCTTGACACAGACTGCCAAGCAAATGGTATACTCAAATCACAGTCTTTAGAATTCAATACAATTAAGAAGACAATTATGGACATCCGAAACAATCAACCCATCACCAGCCAAAACCCTGAAGGTACCTATAATGCCATCGAAAAATACACTACCAACCTTACAAATTTAGCCAAAGATAACAAACTCGATCCAGTGATTGGCAGAGATCAAGAGGTTCGTCGAGTCATGCAAATCCTCTCGCGTCGAACCAAGAATAATCCCGTGTTGGTCGGTGATCCAGGAGTTGGAAAAACTGCCATCGCCGAAGGTCTAGCCCAGCGTATCGTTGACGGTGATGTCCCTAATACTCTTCAAAATAAACAAATTATTTCTCTAGATCTTGCCTCTATGCTAGCTGGAGCCAAATTTCGTGGGGAATTTGAGGAACGGCTCAAATCATTACTCAAAGAGATCGAAAAATCTGCCGGCCAGTTTATCCTCTTCATCGACGAGTTGCATACATTGGTTGGCGCCGGAGATGCCCAAGGCGCCGTAGATGCTGCCAATATCCTCAAACCTTCTTTAGCTCGAGGACTGCTTCATGCTATTGGTGCCACTACGGTTAAAGAATACCGCCAATACATCGAAAAAGATCAAGCCCTTGAACGTCGTTTCCAGCCTGTATATGTCGAAGAACCTTCTCTCGAAGATAGTATCGCAATCCTTAGGGGAATCAAAGAAAAATACGAACTTCATCATGGCATTCGCATCACTGATGATGCGGTCATCGCAGCAGTCCAACTCTCAGTTCGCTATATTACCGACCGATATCTCC
>CAYUGO010000071.1:0-5581 GCA_964444295.1 uncultured Gammaproteobacteria bacterium
TAGATATATTGGTTGATGGTATTTTTATTAACTTGTAGCGGATCATTGAAATTAGTGATATTTATGTTTGAGCTGCCACCTGAATTTAGTTTGTAGGTAATTTCTAAGGGTAGATCAAAGCGAGATCCATTGGAATCAGTGAGGATGATAATAGTATTTAATTTAATATTTTCGGGGAATAGAGTTTTTTTGTTAATAAGGAGGCTGCCTTCAATGGGTGAAGTTAAAATTTGGGGAATCTGGGTTTGAATTAAATCTAAAGATGATGATATCTCGATATCAGAGGTGGTTTGGCGATAGACATCAAGAATGTCTTTGAGTGATTGGGAAAATTCTTGAGGGGATGTTTGCCAATTAATAAGGAAATGGCCGGAGCTAAATTTGTGATCGGGAATATATTGGGTGTTTTTTTGCCAGTTAAGGATTAGATTTTTTTTGGTATCAAGCATTTTATTATTACGGATGTCAGCAAGAGTATTAAGACCTGCAATTTGGGGATCGGAGAGTGGAGAGCTGTGAGGGTTGAGGTCGATATATGCTCCGTTAGTTAGAGAGGTGAGGTCAAGGAGGGGGCTGGGGTTTTGTTGGATGAATTGGAGATTAACTTTTTGGTTGGAATATTGAATATTTGTTACTATTTGAAGATTGTCAGTTGGAGTATTGTATTGTGTAAGGGATTCGAATTTTATTTGAGATGAATCATCTTTAGTAATACCAATTAGTGTTTGAGAAAAAGAGGGCAATTGATCTTGTGGAGTGGAGATAATAATGTAATGGGATAAAGTATTGATTTGAGTAAGGTTATTGAGCGTTGCGCGGATAATTATTGGGCTAGTGAGAGGAATAAGGGGAATTTGAGTGAGAAGTTTGTCTGTGACAATTTGGGCAGACTTGGGCCATGGATATGGATGCGGCCAGTTGTAATAGCTACCAGTTACTAAGAGCGAGCTAATGATTAGGGTAAAAAAAATTATTAAAATGATGAGATTTTTCAAAACGTGAATTTTGGTCCGAGATTGATGGGTAATGATGCGTGCTGGATTGATGGTTTGGTTTTCGGGTTCGGTAATATTTAACTGACGATTTTTCTCCCACGGTGCGGTTGCATTTTGGGGGAGATTTGGGGAGGAGTTGTTGAGGTTTGGAATGGCAGGAGTATCCATGGGAGAGGGGCTATTTATTTACGTTTACCATAGACCATGAGGATGAAAACGAAAATAATAAATCCGCCAGTAATGATGATGATAAGTTTGCCAAGTCCAGTTTGCCAGAAGGGTTGTTTGGTGACTATGGGGGTGGGAGTGGCAATCGGGGATGTTGAGGGACCTGTGATTTGAACGTTAGGGTCAGATTGACTTACGATGGGTTTGCTAAAAGTAAATTCTTGAATAGTTGATGACATGATAGTGGGACCTGTGGGCTGTTTTGGGTCGCCTCGTTCTAAGGTTACGAAGAGACGATTGAATTTGCCGTCTTTTTTGGCTGAGCCTTTGCCAAAAAGCAGGTTAGTGAGTTTGGTAGGGTTTTTGGTGTCAGCGCCATCTGCCCACAGAATGTAACTATTGGTGTTTGGTGGTAGAGGTGGATAGACAAGTCCGCGGCAGGTAATTAGAAGGCTGTATTTGTTGGTTTGGACTTCAACAGAGTAGGCTAAACATTGGGAGTCATTGTTCAGGCTGCTTTGGAGTTCAAATTGACCTTCATTGGCATGGATTGACTTGGGTTGAAATACGAAAAAGCTTAAAAACAGAATGATTGCGTATGATAGAATTGAATTCAGTTTCATAGTCATATTATCTGCTTGAGGATGTCAGCGGTCAAGTTCGAAAAAAGAAAAAAGGGGAGATTTATGGTTTTAGAATTAAAAGTTATTACCCAAAAGATGTTTGAAGAGGGGCATATGAATGTGAATGAGTACATGGATGGTTTGGTAGTTTTATGGGATAAGGAGACAGGATACACCAGCCATGATGTGGTAGCGCGAGTGAGGAAAGAAATCACTTTGCGAGTAGGATCTAAAATCAAAGTTGGTCATGCTGGGACGCTTGATCCGTTGGCGACGGGCTTGTTAGTTTTGTTAATAGGTAAGGCAACGAAGGCACAGACAGAGTATATGGGAATGGATAAAGAATATGAAGTTGAGATGATTTTCGGTTACGAAAGTGATACGTATGATGTAGATGGACAAGTAACGAGATTGGATCAAAATGATGAATTGTTAAATTCAGGAAATGCTAGGGACTTGATGGAAGAGAAAATTAAATTATTTGTTGGTGAGATATCTCAGACTGTGCCGATATATTCTGCGGTTAAAATTCGAGGAAAAAAGTTATATGAGTATGCTAGAAGTGGGAAAAGTATAGACTTGCCAGCTCGGAGGGTAACAATTAGTAGTATCGGAATTATGGAAGCGCGTGAAGTTGATAATCCATGGGATGAGGGTTTTGTTTGTAAATTTAAGATGCGAGTTAAGTGCTCAAGCGGTACTTATATTAGATCTTTGGTACATGATTTGGGGCGAGAAATGGGTTGCGGGGCGGTGGTTTGTGCACTGAGAAGAACGGCGATTGGTGATTATCGTTTGTAAAAGAGGGCTTGTGATAGTATGGTAGATTATGTGTCTATGGATTTATTAATTGTTGAATCACCAACCAAAGCAAGGACTTTGGCTAAGTTTCTTTCCTCTAAGCAATACAGTGTATTGCCTACGGTTGGTCATGTGCGTGATTTACCTAAGAGTAAATTGGGTGTAGATGTAGAAAATAATTTCGCTCCTGATTGGGCGTTGGTGAAAGGGAAAAGAGATGTATTGGGGAAGATTAAAGAAGAAGCTATCAAAGCTAAACGAATTTTTTTGGCGACTGATCCTGATCGTGAAGGAGAAGCAATTGCTTGGCATGTGTGGGAGTTGTTGTCAAAAAATTCAAATAAGGAAATTAGTAAGAAACCAATGAAGAGAGTGACCTTTCATGAAATTACACAGAGTGCGGTTGAACATTCGTTGAGTGAAGCCCATGATATTGATGTGCACTTGGTTGAGGCTCAGCAAGCCCGAAGAGTGGTGGATCGATTAGTAGGTTATACATTAAGTCCGGTTCTTTGGAAGAAAGTAAGACGTGGATTGTCTGGTGGCCGTGTACAGAGTGTGGCTGTGAGGTTGATCGTGGAGAGAGAGAAGGAGAGAGAGGCATTCGTGAGCGAAGAGTATTGGGATGTATGGGTTAGTTTGAGTCGTAAAGGTGACGAAGTGCGAGACAATGAATTGGGTATTTTGTTTACTCTTTTGAAAAAAAACAATAAAGTATTCAAAGTCACAAGTGAATCAAACAGTGAAGAAGTGTGTTTGGATTTGGCGGTTGCAGACTATAAGGTGGGAAGCGTAACTAAGAAGGAATCGGTTAGTAAGCCGCCTGCGCCATTTACAACTTCTACTTTGCAGCAGACAGCAGGAGCTAGATTCGGGTATTCAGCGAAGCGAACTATGGCAATTGCCCAACAGCTATACGAAAAAGGTTTGATTACGTATCATAGGACTGATGCAACAAATTTGGCGGTTGAAGCTGTGGATGGAGTTAGAGATTTCATTCTTACAAATTATGGAGAGAAGTATTTGCCTGCAAAACCTGTGATGTATGCGACTAAGTCAAAAGTAGCTCAAGAAGCTCATGAGGCAATAAGACCTACAATGTCTTCACGCACGCCAGAGTCAAGTGAACTGGAAGGAGCTGATCTAAAATTGTACTCATTAATTTGGCAGAGATTTGTGGGTTGTCAGATGACTTGGGCGATTTTTGATAAGACTGATATTGAGATTGAGGCTACCATTGAAGAAAATAAATTAACATACCAATTGGGATTGAGTGGAAAAGTACGGAAGTTTGATGGTTGGTTGAGAGCTAGTGGGAAATATAAGGACAATGATGAGATCCCGTCTTTGGAGAAAGATGAAGTGCTTAGGTGGATTAATACTTGGGGAACACAAAGGTTTACTGAGCCGATTGCTCGTTATAGTGAGGCAACATTGATTAAAATGTTAGAAAGTTTGGGAATTGGAAGACCAAGTACGTATGCATCGATTTTGTCAACAATACAAGACAGGAATTATGTTGAAAAACAAGATGGTAGGCTAAAACCTACGGCGATTGGACAGGCGACTAATGATTTTTTGGTTAAACAGTTTCCAAGTGAGTTAGACTATCAGTTTACGGCTAGAATGGAGAATGATTTAGATGAGGTGGCTAACGGTAATGAAAATTGGACTAAACTTGTCGGTAGCTTTTATACTCCGTTTGTAGAAAATGCCAAGAAAGCTGAGAGTGCAGATAGAGTTCCAGTGCCAACGGAGACAACTGGGGAGAAATGTCCGACTTGTAACGAGGGAGATGTGGTGATTAGAACAGGAAGATTTGGGAAGTTTTTGAGTTGTTCAAGATTTCCTGAGTGCAAATATACTGCTAAGTTTTTGGTTAAGATTGATATGAAATGTCCTACATGTGATGAGGGGGATGTGATTTCGAGAAAAACTAAGCGTGGAAGAACTTTCTATGGGTGTAGTCGGTATCCTGATTGTAATTGGTCTGCATGGAAGCTGCCAACTTCGGACAAAGAGGATAAGGAAGATGCTGGTGAATAAGGGGAGATTGTGGTAGTATTTTATGCATATGGGTTATGCATTAGAGATTAAAGAGAATTTTGGGGTGATTGTTCCTGTTCCTGCTGATGAATGTCTAATGGGGTTACCTGTAGGGGAATGTGATTTATATAGATGGAATCCTGTCTTGGAAAGGGGAAATGTTAGATGTGAGAGGTGTGATAAGAGATGTAAAGATATTTCAAGTAGCAAGGGTAAAGAGATTCGATCGGATTCACTGGGTGAAATGTTTAAAGGAGTAGATAGAGAATAGTAATATTATATTTAGTTAACAGCCAGCTGGACGAGGAACCAGATTAGGATTGGCATTTGGGTTGATCCAGGGGAATTCAATTTTGGTTAGGGACACTCCGGTGAAGCTTTCGATAATAACTAGAATAAAGAATGAACTGACCAAAAGTATGAGTCCAATAATTCCCCATGTGATGGTGGAACGGGCTTGAGAAAGCTTTTTGTCATCAGCGCCAGCGGTAATCCAGGACACTGCGCCGAATATTATCATTATAAAAGTAACTAGACCGCCTGCCCCAAGGGCGACATTAACAAGATTTTCGATGATTTTGGTTACTTCACAAAGTCTAGGTGGCAAGACAGCTGGGGATTGAGCGTAGAGAGGGAGAACGAATAACTGAAAAATAAACAAGTAAATTATTGACGTGAAGATGAGTTTAGATTTATGAGTCATAGATATAGATTACATTTTTTTTGAGTATTTGGCGAGCTTGACTTTATGATAAGTGTTCTGCGATAGTGAGTTAAGTTATGGATCCTAATCATGGTTCTTCATTTAAGCAGTCAATTATCGTATTTGTAATAATTGCAGTGGCATTATTGGTTGGGTTAATAATTATGGCGGTGGTGGGATTGTAGTGGGTGTTTTGACAGGACTGGATAGATATATATAAACTTAGTTATTAAATTGATATATAT
>CAYUGO010000072.1:0-5496 GCA_964444295.1 uncultured Gammaproteobacteria bacterium
TGAGCGAGTTTTTTCGGTTAATAAAGTTTTTAGGGCAGAGCCAAGTGTGACTACACGCCATTTAACTGAGATTGTTTCGCTGGATGCTGAGATGGGTTTTATAGAATCTTGGACAGACGTAAGAGATATGGCAGAGGCTTGTGTAAAGTATATTTTTGAGCAACTAAAAACAAAGTGTGAGGCAGAATTAGCTATGTTTGATGCCAAAATTCCTCAAACAATAGACCAAACCCCAACTATGAGTTTGCGTGAGGCTCAAAAGAAAATCTTTGAAAAAACTGGAAGAGATGTGCGAGAGGAAAAAGATCTAAATCCTGAAGATGAGAGGGATATATGCGAAATTGTATTTAAAGAAACGGGGTCTGAACTAGTGTTTGTTTATGGGTATCCAACAAAAAAGAAACCATTTTATGTCTACCCTAATCCTGATAACCCTGAGTTTAACGAAGGCATGGACTTGCTTTGTCGCGGAGTTGAGTGGCTCTCTGGCGGGCGCAGAATAAATGAATACGAACAATTGATGAAACATGTTAAAGAATGGAAAATGGATCCTAGTAAAATCACCATGTTTTTGGAAGCTTTTTCGTATGGAGTGCCACCTGAAGGAGGATTTGCATTTGGGGCTGAGCGAATAACGAAGCAAATTCTAGGGTTGGTGAATATCCGTGAGGCGACAATGTTCCCTCGAGATATGGAGCGAATTGATTTGAGATTAGGTGCGGAAAATTAGAAGGTGAAATTACTAATTAGAGCCTGATGATCGGAAAAATCAATTTGATAAGTGGTTGTTTTCTGGTGCTTTAGGCCACGGGAGAAAATATGATCAACTGCCAAGCCTTCGGGATAATCTTTGGTCCGTGCAGGATGTTTGTTGGATAATGTGTTGGTGGTTTGTGAAGTGTGACAGTCTAATACTTCGTTTAGGGATCTAACCGAATATGATTGAGCTCTAATATTAAGATCACCGGCAAAAATAATGGGCAAATTACCTGAATAGGTAACTAGTGATTTAATCATTTGGGACAGATCATACATTGAGTTTATTTCAATGCAGTTATCCGAAACGGGATAATGGGTAGTGATGACTTTGAGGTATTTATCATCAATTTTAATAATTGATTGGAGGATGCTACTGGAAATGATTGAGTATTTTATGCCTCTTGAACCAGTAATGTTTTCTTTGTAATCATTGGCAAGCATCGGTCCAATCATATCGTTATTTTTAATTTTTTTGGGATTGAAGTTATCTCCATTGTAATAAGTGCAGTTAAAATCAACTATCGGATGTCGGGAAAGAATTCCATTGCCAAAGGCTTGATTGTGATCCACGTCAAACCAACTAATGCTTTGGGCATAATGCAGTCCTGCTTGCTGGCACATGTTTAGGAAAAATTCTTTATTATCAATAGGGACATTTATTTCTTGAAGAGTAGCAATGTCTATCTTTTGAGTTTGGAAGAAATCTATAACTTTATGTGGTTGATTAAGATGAAAAGTATTAAGTTGTAAATGAGATATCGAATTTGGCATCCGTAAACGATGATATCTATTTGATAAGTCCTTTGCAAGAGAATATGATATCTAAGATGAACCTGTTGTTAAAAATTAAAAATAAGTTGGATGAATCAGGGTGCAAATATAAGGTGATTGAACATGATTCTGTAAGTACCTGTAGAGAAGCTGCTAGTGTGCGTGGAACGAAAGTTGAGCAGGGAGCAAAAGCCTTAATTTTGATTGGAGATAAAAAGCCTCTGATGGCCGTTTTGTCTTGTGCTGATAAAGTGAGTTTCCGTAAATTGAAAAAAATATTAATAGTTAAAGATTTACGGATGGCAAGTAAGGAAGAAGTGAAAGAAATTACGAGTGTTGAGATTGGTGCGGTTCCGCCTTGGGGAAGTTTGGTAAATATTAGAACTTATGTTGATGAGAGATTAATTGCAAACAAAGAAATTGTATATAATGCGGGAGATCACTGTCTTTCGATTATGATGAATACAAATGACTATTTGGAGTTAGAGAAACCTGTGGTGAGTAATTTCTGTGATGATGGGGAGCTTTAGGGGAGTTTGTAAGTACCCAGATAATCATCAAGCCAGTCGATTAATAATTTGGAGTCTGTAAATCTATCTTCACTGCCCATAACCACGATATAATAGCTGCCAGACTTGCGTACAAGATTAGTCACAAGGACTTCTCCGGCTGTAAGTGTATATCCTGTCTTAATACCAATTACGCCCATTTCTCCGAGTAGTTCATTGCGGTTAACTAAAACATGGGTAATTGACTCGTCTTGACTTTTGACGATAGCTTTTTTTGTAGCAACAATTTGTTGAAAAAGTTCATGAGTCATGGCAATTTTGCTTAAAGTTACGAGATCCTGGGCAGTTGAGTAATGATCTGGATGATCTAGCCCTGAAGGATTAGCAAATTGAGTATCTTGGAGATTGAGTTGGTGGGCTAAGAGATTCATTTGTTTGATGAATTGATCTTGTCCTTGCGGATAAGCATCGGCTAAAGCCATAGCAGCATCGTTACCTGAAGGCAGAAGTAATCCGTAGAGCAATTTTTCGATAGAGATTTGTTCACCTTCAACTAATCCAATAGTGGCTCCAACAGAATACGGATTCTTGATAGTGACAATTTGGCTTGGGTCATATGATTTGAGTGCAACCATGGCGGTCATAATTTTGGTGGTTGAGGCTGGGGGGAAACGATGATGACTATTAGATTCAATTATGGGATTGTCGCTATCTTGTGCTTCAATTATATAGGATTGGGCGCTGATAAGAGGCAATGGCGGTAATGGCATTGGAGTCGGAGTCATAGTGGGAATAGATGTAGGTATTTGCTGATCAGCCAAAACTGCACCAAGAGTTTGGGGATTGGCTGAAGAAACAATAGAAATATTTTGTTGAACAATAATTCCACCAATTAAACCAACGGCTATTAAAAAAAGAGGGAAAATTATGATGATCTTGCGCATATTTGTTTGGGTAGTGACATACTACAAATATATTCTCATTGAAGCAAATGTCATTGAGTAGATCTAATTAGTTGACGATCGATTGCTGGAACATAGGAAGTAAAGCCTCCATCGCCTTTGATTACGTATACAGGTTGGGTAAATTTTTGAAATTTATTTGAGAGAAAATATGCCAATTGAAAATGACGGATAATAACTTCATTCCCAGGCAAGTTATCCCCCATAGTGGCAATGTAGGCTTTGTTATCACGCACTTCTTGCCAAGCTGTCTCAATTGGTTCCAGCGGATAATCTGTATGACTAGATTCATCAATTGGATAGTAATTGTAATGGAGTTCTGCGACCTGTAAACCATTCCTGCTCACCAGGGCCCAAACAACGGGTCTATATGGATCTGCTGAAACGAATTCAAGGCCGTTTAGGGGAGAACGTTGGAAATTTACTTGGAAGAAATCCGCTTTTGATTCATGATCTACTTTGACAATTTGGCCGTTTATATAGCGATAGTAAAGAATTGCAAACTGAGCATCTTTAGCTGACCAGGGAGATTGCCAAATGCCCGACTTGTTAAGGAAGCCTCGAGCAGCATTGAAGACACTATTATCTGTTATGGTCGATTTGTTAGGACTAACATAAACTCGTTCGTTGCGCTCCCAGTCATAAACCATATCAAAAGTATTTCTTAAAGTATCGTATTCTAGTATTCCTGCAACTTGGCCCTGACTCAACCAACGATACATAGGCGGGTCAAATGGAATACCACTATCCGGAAATCCTAACTTTTGGGCAACTTTTTGGGCACGGCTATAGTCCAGTAAGTTAGGTTTAGTTAAGACATTAATATAAACTTCTGCCCTATCGGGGAAATCTGTGGGCAATCTGCCTGAAATAGTTTCAAGTCGGAAATTAAAGTTTATATTTGGATCGGAGACGGGGAAATCTAAGGGCGGAAGTTGACCATAGGCAACCTGAGGTGGTGGAGGTTTTTGGCTGCGGTTTTTGATAAAAGTATTGTAGAGATACATAACTGTTATCTGGACAAATATCAAAGCTACCAATACGATTGACCCAATCTTGATAATTTGGCGTGAGTAGTAGGCTGTAGAACTTAATTGACCCATATTTTGATTTATCTCTTAAGTATACAAGCCAAGGCACAGTTAGGACAATCAAAAAAAGGTATAATAGAGAAATTATGGCTCAGGTAGTAACAAGATTTGCTCCATCACCTACAGGTTCTTTGCATATTGGTAGCCTACGAACTGCTGCATATGCTTATGCTCTGGCGAAACACAATAATGGAAAATTTATTTTGCGGATTGAAGATACTGATCAAAAACGAGAAGTAGCAGGCTCGCGAGAAGTATTGGAAAAAATACTAGTTGATTTTGGACTAAATTGGGATGAAATGTATGTCCAATCAGAAAGAGTAAGTCAATTAATTTATCAGAAGGCTGCTGATAAATTAATTGCAGAGGGCAAGGCTTTCTATTGTCAATGTGAGGCAAAAAATTCCAAAAACCAAGGTTATACCAAAGAACTTAGAGATCCTTGTCGTGATAAGCAGTTAACGAGCGGGGCCGTCAAACTAAAAGTCCCTGATGGTAAAATTGTTAAGTATCGTGACTATGTAGGAGGAAAAGAAATCTCATGGAATACTTCGACTGTCACAGATCCAACGCTTCTGAAAACTGATGGATTTCCAACTTATCACTTAGCAGTAGTCGTTGATGATCATGACATGGGAATTACACATGTGCTTCGAGGTCATGATTGGAGACCTAGTACACCGATTCATTTATTGATTTACGAATACTTAGGGTATGAAATCCCGCAAATCGGGCATTTGACGGATATCTTGGACCCAGCTGGGGGAAAATTATCTAAACGAAAAGGGACTGTATCTGTGGACAATTTCATTGTACAAGGATATTTGCCAGAGGCGCTGTTTAATTTTGTAATTCTATTGGGCTGGGCACCCAAAGATAATCAAGAACTATTTGATTTAGAAGGATTTATTAAGGCTTTTGATCCAAAGGGATTGCAGATATCAAATCCGGTTATGAATCTTAAGAAACTAGACTGGTTTAATGGTCATTATATCCGCGAGTTGAGTGAAAAACATATGGTGGAATTAGTTAAACCTTTTGTAAACGAAAAGGCTAATGATTCACAAATTGAATTGTTGGTTCCTCTTATTCAGGAACGGGTTGAGGTTTTGGGAGATGTTCGGAATCTAACTAACTTTATCTGGGAAGATGTAAACGAATGGCCGCAATTAGGCTGGAAAACTTTGGCATTTGATCACATTAATCAGGCGAAAGGAGTTTTGGAATCAGTCTCAGATTGGAGTGTTGAGGTTGTAAATAAAAAATTTATGGAATTAATTGAGAAAAATAACTGGAAAACGGGTCATTTTTTTATGAATTTGCGGATTGCTGTTTCAGGCCAAGGGATTAACCCACCAATTCCAGCATGTATCGTCATTATGGGGAGAGATAAAGTTTTTAATC
>CAYUGO010000073.1:0-5405 GCA_964444295.1 uncultured Gammaproteobacteria bacterium
CTTTAATGTATTCGGGCCTCGTCAAAGCCCACAGGGTGCTTACGCTGCTGTTATCCCATTATTCTTCGATTCAATTATAAATGGTAGATCTCCATTTATAAATGGTGATGGAGAGCAAACAAGAGATTTTACCTATGTAGAAAATGCAGTTCAAGCAAATATCCTTGCTATGCTTTCAGCAAAAGAAGAATCTCTTAATCAAGTATATAATATTGCTGTAGGTGAAAGAATATCATTAAATGAATTATTAGAAGCGGGGTGTCATTTTGGGCATCAAGCTCGTCGGTGGAATCCAAGGATGAAACCATATTTATACGCAAAGCGTGATGGTTTGCACGTGTTTGATTTGGTTAAGACCAAAGAAGGCTTAGAGTCTGCGATGAGTTATTTGGCTCAAGCAGCTAAAGATGGGAAGAGAATTGTGTTTATTGCTACTAAGAGACAAGCTCAGGATATCGTAAAGGAAGCTGCAGTGCGAGCTGGAGTAGGTTATGTGACTGAACGTTGGTTAGGTGGAATGTTGACTAACTATGATCAGATGAGGCGAAGTATGTCTCGAATGAAAAAGTTGAAGACACAAAAAGAACAGGGGCAATTGAAGCAATATACAAAGAAAGAACAGTTATTAATTGAGAGAGATATTGTTAAAATGGAAAGAAATCTAGGTGGTATGGCTGTGTATGAGTCACAACCGGAAATTTTGGTTGTGGTAGACACAAGGAGAGAAAAAGTGGCCATTGATGAGGCAAGAAGTATTAATATTCCTGTGGTTGGAGTTGTAGATTCTAATGCAGATCCATCGATGGTTGATTATGTGATTCCAGCAAATGATGATGCTGTGAAGTCGGTGTTTTTATTGGTTAATAAATTAGCAGATGCGATTATTGCAGGTAGAAATAGGGCAGAGGAGAAGAAAGAATCTGTGGATAAAGACAAGAAAGACAGTAAAGAGAAAAAAGAAAAATAATATGGCAAAATCATCACTTGAATTAATCAAAAAATTGCGAGAAGAAACCAGCGCTGGAGTGGTGGATTGTAGGACTGCGTTGGAAGAGAGCGGTGGAGATTTGGTTAAGGCGAAGGAATTTTTGGTGGCTAAAGGTTTGGAAAAAGCGGCTAAAAAGGCTGATCGCGTTGCAAATTCGGGATTAGTTTATGCGTATATTCATGGTGGTGGAAAAGTAGGAGCGATGGTTGAGATTGCTTGCGAAACAGACTTCGTAGCTAAGACTGATGAGTTTAGTCATTTGGCTAAAGAAATTGCGATGCAAGTAGCTTCGATGGATGCTAAGGATGTGGAAGAATTGTTGGCACAGTCGTATATCAGGGATAGCAAAATGACAATTGATGGTCTGGTCAAGGCAGCTGTTGCAAAGATTGGCGAAAATATTCAAGTCAAAAGATTTGTGAGATATGGTTTGGGTGAGGATATTGATTAATTTGTGTGATTCTTTTTGGAGCGTGTTTTTGGTAGACTATAACTATGGATGTTGCAAATATTAAGTCACGGATGAAAACAACTGTGGATGTGGTGGCTGATGAAGTAAGTCGGATTAGAGTTGGTCGAGCAACTCCGTCTATTGTCGAGAACGTGGTTGTGCCTGCATATGGTGGAACTCAGATGTTGCGAGTAATGGAGCTTGCGAGTATTAATATCGAAGACACACAAACTTTGATCGTGCGGCCTTGGGATCAGAGTGTGATCGGGGAAATTGCAAAAGCGATTAATAATAGTGGTTTGGGACTGAATGGGGCGATCGATGGAGAGATAGTTCGAATTAGGATACCTGAATTAACTGAAGATAGAAGGAAAGAGTTTGTAAAATTATTAGGGGTCAAGGTTGAAAATGGTAAGATTGCAATCAGGCAAGTTAGGCATGATGTAATGGCTGATGTTAAGAAAGATTTTGAATCCAAAGGGATTGGGGAGGATGAAAAATTTAGAATTGAGAAAGAAGCACAAAAAATTACTGACGATGCAATCGCTGAGATTGATACGATTGCCAAAGCAAAGGAAGAAGAATTGATGAAGGTGTAGGGATTTGGTATTGTGGATTTATGGAGAAGCCGTTTAGATGGGGATTGTTTGTGGGGACAGTTTTGACAGTAATTGTTTGGTGTTTTTTGTTTTGGTATTTTCAGGAATACTTGAGGAATGTAATTTTTTTGAAATGGATGAATCCATTGACTAGTTTTGTTATTCCTGGAATGTTTTTGTTAGTTTTGTTTGGTTTATTTAAGAAGAATGATTATATGTGGATAATTGTGGCGGGGTTTGTGGGTGTTTGGATTTATAATTTTAATCAATCACAGAGTTTATTTTTTGGGGTATTGATGGCGGCAAGTATTTTGTTTTGGAATAAATTATATGAATCGGTAGTTGCTGGTGTGTGGATGGGGTCAATGGTATTAATTTTTTTGTTAACTATCATAATTGAGATAGTTAGTCATCCACCAAGCGAGGAATAATTATGTTTAGAAAAACAATTGTAATAATATTATCTTTGGTAGGATTGATGTATGGGTTGCTTGATGTATATGGAGGGTTGACTAAAAGCACTCCTTCGGGACTAAGTAAGGAGATTGGAGTAAATGCACAATTTTTATTTGCGGCTTTTTATGGAGTTATTGGACTAGGAGTTATTATATTGATTGATTGGTTGTTTGTTAAGTTTTTTAGACGTAATAAGAATTAAAATAATAGGGTTGATGTAACTGTAGGTAGTTGGTATTGTAGATTTGTGGAGAAGCCGTTTAGATGGAATTTGTTTTGGAATACAATTGGAAGTTTGGGGTTGATGGTTGGATTATTTGTTTTGTTATTTAATTCAGCAATGAATATTGAGGTATTTTTAGGTGTAATATTTTTTGGCTTAGTTGGTACATGGATTGGGATATTTGTTTTGCGAAAGTATCAGGAGTATTTATGGATACTTGGAATAATAATGTTAGTTTTATTGGCCATTTTGGCAGAGTTTATGTTTTCAATTTTAGATGATAATAGATATGACGAGGTTTATTCCATTACACTTATAATATTTTTGTTCGGGTATTTAGTTTTGTTATATCGGAATAAGTTGTACGAAGTTATGTGGGCTATAGTTACATTTATTTTGTCAATGTTCGTTTTTGTAGCAACTTTGGCAATTGAGTTAATCATACATCCGCCAAGTGAAGAATAATTATATGTTAAAGAAAAATATGTTAATTTTGGGTGGCTTGATATTGTTAGCTGTAATTGTGTTGGGGATGTATGCATTTTTTACTTATTTAACATACGAAGGTTTAATGGAGGTTTCGCTATTTTTTTGGTTTGGGATGCCAGTTATATATTTTGGACTCGCATTATTAGTAATTAAACAACAGTTTGGCAAACCAAATAATAAACAGTATAAACCAGAAGTAGTTAATGATAATTCGAGTTTTGGGGCTAACGATGAGTCGGTTATTAATATAAATGAACCATTGGATAACGGGAAGGATCCCAAACAAGTAATATATGAGGCTGAGTTGAGGAGTGAAGACCAACAGACTGTAGTAGCTGATGGAGCTGATGATGGCGGACAAAAGAGTAGTGTGGCGGATGCCTAAAGTATTGGCGATGGTATATTTGTGGTGTTTGAGATCGCCTTGGATATCTTGGATATCAGAATAAAGGAAATAACTGCTAGTTAATGTGCAGAGTGAGAGAAGTTGAAAAAGCTGAATTGATTGAAAATTGGGATAAATACCTAGAAGAGTAGGAATAAATGTATAAGTTAAAGACATGGAGATAAATTTGGGTAAGGGATGATGAGAGAATCGGAAATTAGGATGAGAATATAAGAATCCAATGATTAAGATTGTAATAATTGCTAGTGAAGTGGCTAAAATGTAGGGACTGAGAAGTATAAAAATAACTATTAATAATAAACAAATGTAATAGAGCTGATTAATTTGGTTGATAGAGATTTGTCTATAAGGATTGAGTTTATGATTAGCTTGATCAATTTTTTGATCGTAGAGATAGTTGCTGATTGAGATAAGTCCATAAGTGAGAAGAAGTGCAAGTGAAGGCCAAACTAAATTATAAGAGAGGGATTTAAGTGTGAATGTATGAGCGAATAAATAGAATAAACTTAAAATGCGTCCATTATAGACTCGGAGTAATTGAACTTGTTTCTTGATTAGTTGAATTGGAATTGATTTGGTGTTTGTCATAATGTGGGTTTATTGGATACAATGGGAAAGATTATGCTGACGTTTGTTGTATTCTTTTTGATTTTATCGATATTGGTGATTATCCATGAACTGGGTCATTATTGGGTAGCCAAAAAAAATGGAATATATGTAGAGGAGTTTGGGTTCGGGTTACCTCCGAGGTTGTTTGGAATTAAGATAGGCGAGACTATTTATTCGTGGAATTGGTTGCCGTTTGGAGGATTTGTTCGTTTATATGGGGAAGATGCTGAGGGTGAAGGAGAGTACATGGTCGATGGAAAGATTATCCCAAAGAAAAGAGCTTTTTATGCTCAGAAACCATGGAGGAAAGCATCTGTAATTGTAGCTGGTGTGGTGATGAATATAATTTTGGCGGTGGTTCTGTTTGCCGGAGCGTATTCGTTTACGGGAATTCCGCAATTAACTGATAGAGTTCAAGTGATTGATATAACAGAGAGTAGTCCTGCAAAAAATGCAGGATTGATGGCGCAGGATGTAATTAAAGCGATCAGCCCTGAGGGTGGTGAAACGGTGATGATTAATTCGGTTAAGGAATTTGTGGATGTGGTGGGAGCGAATAAAGGGAAGCAAATTATGGTGGATGTTGTGCGGAAGGTAGATGATGGGGAAGTTGAGACAATGGTGAGTGTGATACCTCGAGTTGATCCGCCTGCGGGCGAGGGATCTCTAGGGGTGGTAGTTTCGCAGGAAGTTATAAACAAGTTTTATCCGTGGTGGCAGATGCCTTTCTTGGGAGCCTGGGAAGGTATGAAGGAAGCATTTGCTTGGGCTGTGATGATAATCCAAATGTTAGGGATGATGGTGATGACAATTTTGCGGGGTAATGTGCCTGAAGGTGTGGCTGGGCCAGTAGGGATATATCAAGTTACAGGTGACGTAGTTAACTATGGATGGTTGGCTGTGGTTAGGTTTTTGGGAGTGTTATCGTTGAATTTGGCAGTGATGAATATTTTACCTCTGCCTGCTTTAGATGGAGGACGATTGTGGTTCGTGATTTATGAGGCGATTACAGGTAAGAGAGTTAAGCCTGCTTGGGAGAGGAGAATTCATGGAGTGGGGATGATTTTGTTATTGAGTTTGATTGTGTTAGTAACGGTTTCAGATGTAGCCAGGTTGTTTAGCTTCGATTTGCAGAGGATTTTTTAGAATACTAAATTGAGGATGAAGCATAAATAGGTTGAATT
>CAYUGO010000074.1:0-5276 GCA_964444295.1 uncultured Gammaproteobacteria bacterium
GTTCATTCGCATTAAACAGCAGCTCGCGCAGCAGATCGCTGGCGGTGAAGAAGTCAAAGCGGCTGGCCTCGATGCCCAGGTAGGCCGATATCCGCTCCAGGTCGACCTGATCTTGATAAGCATACTCTGACGCCGTGGCGGTTTTCACATCCCACACGTCCGCTGCCAGCGCCCAGCCCTCCAGCGCTTGCACGTATTCCAGGTTGGCCTGGGTGTGCTTGAGCGGCCAGGCACGGACGGCGTCATACTGCGCCTTGACCGCGTCAAGCTGGCTGCGGAATTCGGCGTTGCCGAGGTCCAACTGGGCAACCGCGCTGAGGTTCTGGCCGGCGATCACCAGCGCGGGCACCTGGGTTTTGAAAAGATTCTCCTCCTGCCCGTCGCGCCAGCCCTGGTAGACGAAACGGCCGATAATGACGACGAAGAGGAAGATGACCGTGACCAGGGCGTATTCGAGCAGGCTGTTCCGGCGGGTTTCGGCGGGTGGGTTGTCTTCCATGATTGTTTTCACTTTGAGATGGTCCAGGTTATAGCTTATTTTTTCTGTAAGTAATATTTAGGATAATGCATTTTTATAATTCCTAACGGCTTATTTAATTAAAGATTTCTTTTCAGAGTCAAATAAAGATAAACAAAGTATTTGATAGGATATCTTTTTTGTTTCTGACATAAATAAGTGATTGCTAAATCATTTTTCTCCCTTTTAGGGATTAATATTTTTCAAAATAATGATTTCTCCAGAGCAATTGATTATTCTCTTTTTAAAAGATGATAGACTTATGTAATCAACATAACAATGGTTTTTACTCGAAGATAAGTTACGAGTAATTAATACTAGAAAACGTAAATTAGCAAATAATAGTTTGCGTTGATATTAAAAGAGGGCTTTTCTTAAAAAGATTGATTATTAATCTAAAGATCATTGTAAATGGAGGTTTCTATGTCAGATGAGGTTCTTTCAACAATATCGGAAATTCCAAATTTGCCAGAAAATCATTTGCCTAGAACAAATTATGTTACATGGCTTCATTCTACCTTAAGGTCTGGAAAACGGGTGGTTGTGGTGAAAGGCCCGGAGGGCAAAGGAAAATCGACTTTATTAAATGAATATATTCGTTCTTTTCCAAACCAATGTATTTCCTACTTCATAGGAGCAGATTATTGGTCATCATCACCGCATTCATTTTTATTAGAAATGTGTGACCAGCTGATAGCTTTACAACAAGAACGTATCCAGCCGATAGATTTTAACATGAGCGACAACGAATTGGAATCTATGTTTAATACACTATATCGAAGGTTGGCAAAACGTTGTCATAAAGAAAAACTCGAATTTTTTTTCGTGATTGATGGCATTGACCATGTTTCAAAAATTGCTGGTGATAAGACCATAATAGACCTGCTTCCTTCTGATCCTCCTGAAGGATTTTACCTACTAATAAGTTCAAGCAATGAATTAGAAATACCATTCAATCATGAAACTTTCCAGATCCCCAATTTCTCGCTCCCTGAAACAAATCATTATCTACAAGATTTCGGCATCCCCGCTGAAAAAATAAAGGAAATTTACAATTCATGTGATGGTATGCCGGGGTATTTGGCAGAATTGAGAATGGAGCTCAAGTCAGGTCAATCTGTAGATATTGTTTTACAGAATCTCCCCAATGGTTTTAAAAACCTTCTTGATCGAAATTGGAATCGGTTGGTAAAAGATGATTTATTGCTAAACATCATGTCTATCGTATGCAATTCGCTTACGCCATTAAATTCTGAGCAAATTGCAGTAATAATTGAAGCTGAAAAAGAGGCCATAGATAACTCAATATCTGGCAATTACTTTTTAAGTGTAAGTAAAGCAGATCAGTCAATATTTTTCATTTCTGATGCACATAGAAAATTTGTTTCCGAGAAGCTATTAAATAAAAAAGTAAAAACTGAAGGATTGTTGATAAAATTTTTTGAAAGCGACCCGTACAGAAAATCGTCAGTCCAATGCCTTCCAGAATTATATAGAAAAAGCAATCGTTATGACGCGTTGAAGAATTTAATTAATGTTGATTATGTATTACGAACTTTGCAGAATGAGCATGATTTAGATTTGTTGATTAGAAATGTTCGGATCATTACTGATGTTTCATATGAACAGAAAGATTTAGAAACATTAAGTAAAAACTCCATAATTGGTTCTTTCTTAAACACACTATCTATGCGTGCAATTGGTGAAGGAGAAATAGATGCATTATTGTCATTGAACAACCACCAAGAAGCAATTGTTTGTGCATACAGAGCCAAGCTTCCTGAAGATAGATTAAAACTATTGGCAAAGGTTTGTTACGATCTCAAAAAGAAAGAACTACCCATTCATGATGGAATTATGGGTGATTTAGAGCATTTGGTTTATGAAATAAAACCTACTCCATCGTCGAATGACAAATTGATCGAAATCGCTGCAGACTTATTTCATGTCAATCAAAATGCAGCTTCTGAATTGGTAAATAAATTAGTAACCAAAGTGGATGGCAAACTTATCGATATTATCTTGGCAGCTATTTCTATAAAAATAGAAGATGAGCCCGATTCTATAAAAATGTTGCAGTCCATGATAACCAATCAATCTCTACGGGATATGGCAAGAGTAAACTCGCCAATTATTGCTAAACTAAAGTCCGAAGAAGTCATTACCGAAGTAAATAAAACTAGCGATGTTTCTGCAAAACTCTTCTTAATTCGTTCATGGTGTAATTCTAATAGAAATAATCCCGATGCACTCCGGGTGATTTTACTTGCGCTTGACATAATGACTCAAAGTAATGATTATGTGCCCTCTATGCGGCATTTACGGCAAATTTGTGAACCGCTCAAATCATGTGTTGGTGATTTGATAAATAAAGCAATTGTAAAAGTAGATATTCTAAAAAAGACATCCATTAACAAGCCTGCGGATGAAGGTATAAGGCTTGAGTTGTTATTAGCATTTATTGAGAATAAACTAAATTCTGACATCGGATATTCCCGTTTTCAAGAAGCATACAAGGGTCTTGAAAGCATTTTAGATTTAGATATTAGATGTTACTGCCTGGTAAGATGCTTAATTGCTGCGGTAGAAATTTTCCCTGACAACACCGATTATCATACGCAGATCAAGGATAGACTAGATAGCGAGTTTAGCTCTCTTATATTAGGTTCCGCTGACCATTATAATATTACTAGGCGTATTATTCGTGCCACGACAATAATAGACCCACAATTGGCAATGTGTTTTGCGTCAAAGTTAAACACACAAGACTCAAGAGATAAAGCTTACTTTGATATTCTCTCAGTTTATGTCGACACAAAACAAGAAGGTTTGGATTTTTTCTTTCTTGATCAAGTTGTTGCTAATTTATCTGAAAACGAAAAAAAGGATTGGGCCATAGTAATAATTATCAAAAAAATCTCACAACATAATCTTTCCATTAATTATGTTAACAATAAATGGATTTCTGCGATTAATAATTTTATTGATCCAAGCGACAAATGTGTTGCCTATTCATTCTTGGCACAGATTTATTTACACTCAAAACTGTTAATTGACGCAGAGAAGACTCTTGAGTTATTATCTCAAGAGTGGGCTAAAATTGATAGCAAATGGGCTCAAGTAGGCTTAGGATATAACCTGATAACGATCCTTGGAAAAGAATGCGCAGAATTTGCAACAAATTTGTTAGAAAAAATCAGGCTTATTTTATCCGAAACACCTTTAGCAGACCCCAATTTCATTGAATTATATATTAATTCAATCAGGCTAATTATTCGCACTTTACCCGATATTCTAAAGAATAACGAATTTTCAACCCAGGTAGAACATTTATATGAGGCTATACAACTGATACCATCATCTTCAATGCAAACATATTTGTTTGCTGAAATCGCACTTCAGTTTCAATTAACAGGGAAGCAGTTAGAATTTGAAGAGATTGTCAGTAAATATATATTGCCGTGTCTTGATAGTATTCATGATTTAGAGGCAAAAAACAAAACGATAGTTAAAATAGCCCCTGCGTTATTTTTATATGAAAGAACACTGTTAGAACGAGAATTAGCAAATCTTTCACCCTCAAAAAAAGAACAGGCATTCCTCCGGGTTAGGGATTTTATTATATCTAAGCGATCAGCAGACGATCCAGTTGATTTAGATGGAATAACGAATGAATTAGATTCTAAATCCATATCACAATTGTGCGATGTAATAAAGAATCTGTCTTACGACTGGACAATTACCTCCTCAATTTTATTGCTGATAAATAACATTGTAAAAAAAGAACATAGGGGAAATAATGAGTCATGCCGTTTGCCTGAAAAACAAGCCCTATACATCGCGACTGAACTGGTAAACATTGTGAATAAATTGCCCGATAAGAATAATATTAGACATGAGGGATATAAAATTGTTTGTACAGCGGCATTAGTTAGGCTACGTGGGGCAGTAAACAATAAACAATCATTAAGAGCCAATTCAACATGGGCTTCATTATTACCGTCGACCGTAAATCTTACTAATTCTATTCCAACAATACAAAATACTGCAGATATTGCTTATGTTTATTCTATTGTTGCTGAACATTTATACCATCTCGATATGAATTTGGCCACCACGCTTCTTGAAAAAAGTAGGCAAGAAATATACTTAATAAACAACATTAACGATAGGATTGATCGATTGTTGATTCTAGCCGACAGTTGGCGAAAGGTCGATGATAAACAGTCATCTAAGATTTTTCTTAGAGAAGCTCTCGAAGCATCAAGTCTATTAAGTTGGGAATCGACAAGAGATGAATATACAGGAAAGATCCTTGAGTTGGCCCATACTCTAGACCCTGAATTTGCAGCAAGTCTTACATCTACTATCGACAATCCTATTGCGAAAGAAAGCTACCAAGAAACGCTTGAGGCGAAGAATTTACAAAATCGTCCCAACGAAATCGTAAGTAAAGAGAGGGGCTTTGAAATCTTGGATTATGTTGATAAAGCTGCATATCTCCTTTTGCGTTCATTCTGTTCTGGTAGAGGATATGCTCAATCAAAAGATGTTGTTTGTAATTGGTTGCGTTTAGGAAATAAACAGGATTTTGAGGGCTCATATAATATTTATTCTTGGTCCATTGAAAATAACTTAGCAATGAATAACAGGATAAGAAAACCCCAATTAGAGACCTTATATGAGTATTTGCTTGAAATAACAGTGTTGATAAGGAATATTGGACAAATATTGATTGATGTTGAAAAAAATAAAGTTC
>CAYUGO010000075.1:0-5033 GCA_964444295.1 uncultured Gammaproteobacteria bacterium
CGGTGTAGATTACAAAATGAGATTTGAGGCGGGGAAGAGTTTGAATCCGATTAGAGTTATTTCAAACAAAGCTCTAAATACCCCAATTAATAATAGTGTTGAGTATATATGGAACTCACAGACTTTGAGTTCGGGGACATATGTGGTGGATTATGAAGCTCCAAGAAGCTGGTGTGTAGAGAAGAAGATATGGAATTTAGTTCCGAGGGTTGATTGCGGTAATGGCAATTTGGTGTATATGCCTGTGGATTTTGGATATAGTTTGGGTGGAGGTCAAAGTACTCTCCAGAGTTATACGAATTGTCCTAAGTATCAGATAGTTAAGTCACGTGGTTTGGATGGAGAAGTTGATGCGAGTGTGAGAGTTGATGGCATGACGTATGATTTAGAACCTTTGAAAGTGGTGAGGTGTGATTCTTTATCAAATTGTGGGGATAATTTGGTTAATTCTGAGCTAAGTATTTTGGAACATAAGGTAGAGATTAGAGAGAGTTTGAATTCAGGAACTTATCAAGTGTGGTTTGGTATTCCAAGTGAGTTACGATCTAAAGTTTGTGGTCCACAACTTGTGACTGGGGCGGATAAATCGTGTGATGGAGTGAGTGCTTATCCGGTGGTTCTTGATTCGGATGTAGCAAATTAATTGGATACTCGACTTGCGGATTGAATTTAATTATAGTGGAACATGTAGTAATTTTTTATGAATGAATCAAAAGTTGATGATAAAAATTATCGAATGTTGGTAGGCGGAATAGCAGTGATAGTATTGTTGATTGTATTTTGGAGTGGGTATGTGATGTTGCGAAAGCCGGTAGGTATAGATCAATCTGATGTTGGGCAGGATGTGCCTAACAACATTGAAGTAACAAATGCTGATAGCAGAGAGAAAGAAATGTTATCTGAGGATTTGTGGAGGACAATGAATCAGGGGCAAAAAATCCCTGGTTATCTAGGTAATTATGTAAGTGGCTTGGATTATATGGGAATGAGAGTTTATTTGAGTGATTTGGTGGAAATTTACGATCAGATGTTTTTGATTGGAGAGAATAATGAGCAATCATTGCAAGATCAAAATGTGGAACGGAATTGGTTAAGAGTTATGAGTGAGGCAAAACGTAGATTGGTGTTAGGTCAAATAGCTCGCGAGATGGGATTGATAGATGTAAGTAATATGCCAGTTTTTGGGGATGAACAATACCAGCAATGGAGAGAGAGGTCATCAAGAAAATATGTAATGAAGATGTGGGAAGTGGAAGTTTCTACTAATAGCGAAATTACAGCTGAACAAGTTGGACAAGCATTGGTTAGTTTGGCGGAGAACGCTAAGACTATAACTAGTGATGAAGATCTGACGCAGGGAATAATGGGTTTGTTTGGGGAATGGAATATGGATGGGTCTAGCGTGAAGTCTGCTATAGAGGAGCAAGATGTGGCTGTTTGGTTGGATGAAAGCTATGTGAGATTGTTGTCTAGTTTAGTTACTTCAGATACTGGCGATTGGTCGACGATTATTGAGGTACCTAGTACTTCGGGGAAAGTTAAGTATGTGATGGGATATGTGGCGCAAATCGAAAGTGATAACGCAGCTTTGGATGGTTATTTGGACTCAATTATTAGTCAATATCCTGATTTGGATAGTTAGTTGTTTAGGGTTATCTGATTAGGAGAAAAGATTATTACTTGTAGAGTTGTGAAAATGTATTTATTATGAATATTAATAGTATGAAAAAAATGAAAACTCTGGGTAAGTATTGGGGTGCGTTGTTTGTATTTGTTTTTATGTTAGTCGGGTTTGTGGGGGAAGTGGAAGCTCGAGATACAAATCTGCTAGGAAGAGTTAGGACTAAGGTAAGTCCATCCTTGGGTTGTTCTTATGATGAATATTGGCATGGGAATAATTGCGGTAGTAATAATTGTCGAGGTGGAAGTGGGTATTACATAACTTGGACTCAAAATGGGATAACTAGAAATATGCCAAATAATCAATGTTATCCACCAAGTGGAGCTTCAAGTAATCCTAGGTATACATTTGAATATGATTCGCCTAAACCTCAAGCTGATAGTAATGGAGAAGATATAACTATAAGCGTGAGTATGGTAGATAAAAGTGTGAAATTAAAAGGGTATTGGGTGGAGACAACTAAGTCGGATGAAAGTACTTGTAAACTAAATGGGATTGGCCGGATAACTGGTACATTCGCTACACCAGGGCCTGATCAAACGGTAACAGTGAAGATTTATGATGATGGGAAGGATGATGGATGTAATTGGAATCATATTTGGTTTTACAATGATGATTATCCGACGACGCCGACTCCTACTCCTTTACCTCCAACCCCGACACCTACTCCTCGAATTACGGCAGATATAGACGTGATTGGTGGAACTTATGTTTCGACTGAAACAAGAAATGGTCATAGTATTCCTGTATATCAGGTAGTTCAATCAGTTACAGGGGAGGATGGGTTGTTACTGGTTGTAAAGGGATTTCGTAATGGATCTAGCGCCAATTTAGACATAGATATGCACAGTTCTCCGGTAAGTGGTGAGAGTTGGACTAATTTTGATTCGGAGATAAATACTATGGCGATGTATCCATGGTTTGATATAAAGAGAACAGGGTCGTATTATATTGCGGTAAATGCAAATGTTAATGGGAATAGAAGTGTTGTTTGTAGTGGGAATCCTTTTCATGCTGATGTCGGTATTTGGGGGTTTCAGAATTGTACAGGCGTCGCGAACGAAGTGAGTAGAATACGGGTAAATGTAGTGCCACCCCGTACTCCAATAGTCTGTGGATCTGCTTGCACTAATGGTAATTATTTATGTGCCTCTGATGATGTGGGTTCAACTATATTTACGTGTCTGACAGCTGCACAGATAACACCTGCGGAAGTAAATGTAGCAAGTGGTGCACGTCCTGACGTTAATAGGACTTGTAGTTATTGTGGAACACCACCCACGCCTACTAGGGTGCCTCCTACTGTTACACCTAGGCCTACGAGTACGCCCATCCCAACTGCAACGCCAACCCCAGTGTCTCCGGTGAGTTGGAATGTGAAAGTCGGCGTAAGTTGTGGAGTTGGCAAGGTGGTCTACGTGCCGATTAAAGCTGAAGTAACTGCTGATAATAATGGAGCTACCGCAGGTGGTGATAGAGTATTCCCGGTTAATGGAATTGCTCAGTGTGGAGGGACTTCTTATTCAACTCTGAATGTTACGAGTAGAAATCTGACTGATTCATTTACATTGAAAGTAAAGGCTGTTTCTACCAGGTTAGCTGGCGGTGAAGTGTATTTTAATGTTGATGGAAGTAATACGTCATATAATTGGACTAGGAGTAGTTTGACTGCCGGGGCAACAATTACAAAGACTTTTACTGTCCCAGTTGATGTACAGTCTAAAATCTGCGGTCCAAGGATTACTCCTGAACCTCAGGCTGCGTGTCCAGTTCCTTTGGTTACACCGGTTTCAGCATTGACAGTAGTTCCCCCAACTGCAACTTCAACCCCTAGGCCAACATCTACTCCCCGACCAACTAGTACGCCAACACCAACACCTGCGCCTCTTTTGAGTTTGGTTAATGTATGTTCTTCTAGTAGGACTGTTAGGGAGATAAAATTCCAATTGACAAATGCGATAGGTAATCCTAATTTGTTGCTTTCGATTAGAGATGCACATGGAGATCCGCATGATATTATTGTTTCTGATGTCAGTCCCCAATCTGGTACTTCGAAATCTAAATCAGGGACAACCATTACGTATACTCATATTTTGAACTCAGGGAAAGATGGTTGTACTTATCCGATTACTGTAATGGCAGCAAGGACGATAGGTGATTATCCTGCTGTGTGGGTAAGGCCAGGGGTTAATCCTAATCATCCTGTGTATGGGGAGATTAGTTCATCCTATTCTCCAATTCCTGATGAACCGTGTGGAGTGTATTTCAACCCATGGCCGGATTGGGGTTGTACTGGGATTTGTCCAGCGCCTCCTCCTGCTTGTAGTTATAGATAGGAAGAAATTTTATGGGAGATGTAATTGGTAAGGCAAACAAGGGGTTTAGGACTTTGAAGGAGATTCTGCCGTCGTTTGAGGAGTCTAAAGATAAATTTATTAGTCGTGAGTGGCAGGCTTATGGAGTGACTTTGGCTAAGGAATTAGGTGATCTTCCACATAAAGCACTTTATATCAAAATGGCTAGGGATTATCCGCGTAATGTGCTGGAAGTGGCAAGGCAGTTCGTGTCGGATGCAAAGGCAAGGAGCAAGGGTAGATTGTTTATGTGGAAGGTTAAGGAATTGCTAAAAACTTCTAAACAGACTGAGGTAACTGATAAGAGTTGAGAGTAAGATTTTGGCTGAGCTGATTTTGTTGATGGGATTGTTGATTATGGGTTAAACCTTTACTTATGTTAGAAGATAAATGATGAGGAAATCAGATAGGGATCCTTCGCTTTGCTCTGGATGACAAGGTGATTGTAATTCTCGAATCTAGTATTTAATGACAGACTCTGAAACAAGTTTGGGATGAGGGTGTGGGCTGAGGGCATTCAATTTAGAAAAAAGTTAGATTGGGATTATGATGGATCCTGAAACACGTTCGGGATGAGGGTTTTTTGGTAACAGTTTGGACAGTTTTAGAACAAGAAATAAGGGTTTGAAGATAGCGAGTTAGAATTATCTTGGGTTAATGATCGCGCAAGAGTCAATCTATTTGGTGTGACGTAATAAATATTAATATTACAAAAAAGATATGTTTAAGACGTGCAGTGCGTGGATCGCGCACGAAAGATTGATATGGGTTTTTGATTATGGAGAAATAGCTTTTGGATGTGTTCAACTTTTGATTGAAGTGGAATGGAGAAATCTTGGTATTATATATAAGAAAAGTACTTCTATTTTTGGGGTTTAAATTTTTAATTTGGCGGTGAGCTAATTTGGGGATCTATCGACTTCGCTCGTGATGATAAAATAGTTACTTGAGATGACAAGGTGGCGCTTGGAATGAATGATGGTGTGAGATTTTGGATC
>CAYUGO010000076.1:0-4870 GCA_964444295.1 uncultured Gammaproteobacteria bacterium
ATACCATCCCATATCCGTTACTATAACCACCCCATCTTTGGGATTAGTTTTGGAAACAATTAAGTCATCAAAACTTATTTTATCCAAAGTAGGATATAGTTCTTGCAGTTGTGAAACATGTTTATCTGTCGCCCAAGTACTAGCTAGCTGCTCTAAAATCTGAAAAACTTGTGGAGCATATTCCTGATAAAGCTGCATGATAAAACGAGGTGTAGAAACGAAGTATCCAGTATTTACTGCGTGATCAAGACTGCGGAAGTATTGATCTGCAATTTCTAGAGGGGGTCTATAGTGCCAATCGATAAACTCATGAACAGAAATACCATTATGGTGCTTTAGGGGGTGGCCAAAATGAATCCATCCTTTATTCTGATCTGCAAATAGGGGTTTTTGACCAATGTAAATTATTTGATCATGATTGGTTAAGAGTAAATCTTTGGCTAAATCTAAGCTGCGTAGGAAAGTCTGGCTTTTCTTTATTAGATCATCTGACCAAAGTATGGCAACAGGCTCATCTGGATCGAGGCGATTAAGCACCGCCATTGCATATCCAACCGCAGGACCTAAATCCCGCATTGCAGGTTCCTGGAAAATATTGGACGCAGGAATTTGGGGTAATTTTTGGGAAATAATTGAGGTATACTCTGCATTTGTACTAATGAATATGTTTTCAGGTGAAATCTTGGAATTAAAGTGTTCTACCATTAGCTCGACAGTTGATTTACCATCTAAAACTGGATTGAATTGCTTAGGAGTTTTTACACGACTCACCGGCCACATGCGAGTTCCAATTCCACCAGCGAAGATTACAATTTTCATAAATTAAGTCAAATTACTTAACTTAAAGTATCATAGATTCAGAAGCTCATCAATATGAATGCAATAAATAAATTTTTGAATAAGGGATATTACATCTGGGTTGGTCTTGCATTATTAATTACGATAATTCTCCGTCTACCCTCTCATTTTGAACCTCTGTGGTATGACGACGAGGCAATTACTTTGACGGTAGGTCAACAACTTAATCATGGGAAAATTTTGTATCGAGACATCATTGATCACAAAACTCCAATTTTATATTGGATGGCTGCCCTTTTGCCACGTATTAAAATGTTTAAACTTGGTGCAAGTATTATTGTTTTGGGAGTAATTATTGCTTGGGCTAAATTACTTCGGATTCTAATGAAAGATATTAAATATGGAGGAATATATGCAGTTGGAGCCTTGTTATTATTTACCTTTTTGTTCAACTTTCCTTCAATTGAAGGAAACTTGTTAAATGGGGAAATTGTGATGACCCTCTTTAGTTTGTGGGGATGGTTGGCGATATGGCAATATTTGAAGGAAAGAAATAGTCAGTGGTTCCTATTTGTAGCAGGAGTAATGTTTGGACTATCAGTTATGGTTAAGATTCCTAGTGGGGTTGAGATGATTGTGTGTATTTTGGTTTTGGGATATGTTGCAAAGTTGGGTGGAAGATACAAACAGATGGCGTATCAGTATTTACTTGTAGTGTTTGGATTTATGGCACCAATACTATTGACTAGTATTTGGTTTGCATGGAAAGGAGCTTTTTTTGAATTTGTGGAAATCGCAGGGATATTTAATCTTGGGTACATAGAAGCTTGGAAAGAAAATATAGCGGTAACTCAAACAAGAACCATTCCTTGGGGCGTAATATTTCGAGCTTTGATAGCAATCTCTGGCAGTATTTATGTTTGGTTTGAAGAAACTAGTAAGGAAAATAAATTTGCAAGATGGTGGTTTATTTGGAGTTTATTCGGCGCTTTATTGTCGGCTAGACCTTATCCTCATTATCTAATTCAAATCGTTGCTCCAGGAATTCTATTAGTCTGGATGAATTGGAATCTAAAAACTAGGCAGATGATCGCTACAATTGTTTTGGTATCGGGATTATGGGTATCACAATATGTTGTTGGATTCTGGAGATATCCGACAATTGCATATTATGAAAATTTTATTAATTGGTATCAAAACAAACAAGATAATGCCGAGTACTACAATAACTTTGACCCAAGTACGTGGAGTCAATATCAGGTCGCAAATTATATACAGGCAAATATCAAAACTAATGGTAAATTCTGGCTTTACAGTGACAAACCGGGGATATATGTTTTGACTAATGCATCAGTTATAGGTAAAAACATTACGGCCTATCACATAAAGGATTTTGGACGAGAAAATGAAACTTTGGAAACTCTTAAAGCTGAAAATCCGGCTCTAATCATTTGGGGACCGGTTAGAATTAGGACAGAAGAAATAGAAACTTGGATTAAGCAGAGTTACCACGAAGAAATAAGTTTTGGACAATTTATGGTTTGGAGGAAAAACTAGACCTTTTCGGTTACTCTATATTCCATATACTTCCCCATCATCAGACGAGTATGAGCATCTAAGCCTGGTAGTGCACTAAAGAAAAACCCTGCAATAGGCATAAGTAAGAATTCAAAAGGAATAAGCAACTTACGGAATCGACTGATTTCTCCAGCTGGTGCAGGAGGCCTTTGTTTGGCATCGATTATGATAATAATGACTAAGAATACAAGGCAGATTGTAAGAATCCCTGAAGATATTTGAGGTAAGGAATATCCAATGGCAGTTCTGGGGAAGTTCGGATTAACGATACTCGGAATTGAAACTCCCAAGGTCACAATAAACCAATTAACTGGCCAGAGAAAATGATCTTCAATTAACCGTAGTACCCTAACGGTTTTGTCGGCTAGTGGAATATTATTATGAAAAAAATAATTACGAATGATATATGGATCGTCACTTACTCCCCAAGCCCACCTTTTATATTGTTCATATTGATTCACTAAAGTTCTCCACCAGCCAATTGACTCGACAGCATCAGCATAAAGTGGGATATAAAGAGGAACGACCTCAAGATTCCCGTTGAGTTTAAAATATGATTTGAAAAAAATTCGATAATCTTCCGGAATTACATCAGGATCCCAGTAATCAACTTTTTCGAGCAACGTAAGGCTGGTTGAATAGTTTTGACAACTAAGCAATCTATCTGACCTTGCTAACAATGCTGTATTCCAAATTGTCGCAAAGGTATTAGCAACTCGAGTTAAGGCGGGTAAACGCCAAAAATTATTGTAAAACATGACGGCTGGCTGCCAAAAACGATTGTGTCTATGTTCATCTGTAATGAAACTGTGTGCCAGATAAGCAAAATGTTGCTTATGGTATACGTGATCTGCATCACAGCTTGTGACAGTGACCCAGTCTATGGGATTTTTGAGCTGATCTACTATTCGTTTTTTTGCTTCGATGCCTGCGTGTCTTTCGTTGGATGATTTACCAACTACCTCACCTGTTTTTAATGTATGAACGGTAAACATTAAATCCAATTTGGAACCAAATTTCTTACTAAGTTGTTGCTGTTTTTCGTCTCTAGCATGCTGATCTTCGCGTGCTTCGAAGGCAATCACTGCAGTGATTAATTTGGTGGGGAAAGTTTGATTTGCAAGTGCCTGTAAAGTCCTCTCAAGTGTGTGAAGAGGTTCTTTATAGGTAGGGATAATTACGATATGTCTGATTTTTTTCCAGCTAGGTAGAGTTTTAACCTCACCCATCCAGTCATAAATTTGAGCAGCTTGAATTCGAAAATGAGCAATAACTGCAAATAATGCGATGGCAATTGATTTATAAAACCAGAAGACATTAAACAATAATACAAAATAGGCTACTCCTATTGGGAATACAAAGGCTCCCCAAACAGGGAAAAGAATTAGATTCCACGAAACAAAGCCAGGCAAAATTTCTAGCAGGCGCATGATGCGTTTCTCTCGAGGAAGTGTTAAATCTAACATTTGTAAGTAAATAATATAACCGTTTTACACTCGGGGGAATAGAGGCTTAGAAAACCCATTTGGCTCCTCTAATAACTTGAATATCATTGCACTGGTTTGAGGTAAAAAGGGAGAAAGAGTATAAGAAATATTTGCCAATTCATCAACACAATGTTGCATAACCAAAGACAGTTCATCACCTTGAAGTGTCCATGGCTCTTGGTCGTTGATGTATTTATCAAGTATAGCGATTCTTTCTTGCCATAGATGGGCAAGTGCTTCGTTGAACTGATAGTTTTCAATTAAGTTAGAAACTGTGTCGTCAAATTTTAGATTGTTAATATTATTGGGATTAACACTTACCCTTGAAGCTAGCTTTATGATTCTTGAAACTAAATTACCCAGTCCATTGGCTAGATCTGCATTATATCTCTGGATGAATTTTTCTTTCGTATAGTCACCATCTGCAAATGGAGGGAGTTCCGCAAGCACATAATACCGCAAAGCATCGGTCCCAAATTCTTTGACTAAATCCAAGGGACTAACTACATTCCCCTGACTTTTGCTCATTTTTTGACCATTGGCAGTTACAAAACCATGGATAAATATCTGCCGAGTTGGTGGTATTTGAGCAGAAAGCAGCATGGCCTGCCACATTGCTGATTGTTGACGTAAATTGTCTTTGCCTGCAACTTGGATTGCTTGGGGTTGACCCGACTCGTCCAGCCAAAAGTTATTAAAATCTGTCTGATTATCTGGCCAACCTAGAGCCGAAATGTAATTAACCAAAGCATCAAACCAGACATACATTACATGATCTTCATCGTTTGGGACAGGCACACCCCAAGGCATTTTGGATTTGAGCCGAGAAATACTGAAGTCATGTAGTCCTTGTTTTACGAAACTAACAATTTCGTTCATGCGGGTATCGGGAATGACAAAATCTGAGTATTTAGTGTAGAGATCTAAAAGTTGTTGTTGATATTTGCTGAATCTAAAAAAGTAATTTTCTTCTTCAATTAATTCAATCGGCTGATTGGGATGAAGCG
>CAYUGO010000077.1:0-4870 GCA_964444295.1 uncultured Gammaproteobacteria bacterium
TAAACCATTCCGTCTGTGCAGATAATCTAAAAACATGATTGTCAATACTTTTTTCTACATTAATCCTTGTCCTAGAGCTTATAGACTCGATCTTTTGTTTAATAATCTCAACTGTTCTATCCAGACTTCGTTCAATTGAATCGATTACGGACAATCGCTTTTCGTACGATTTTGTAAGAGAATAAATCCAGTCTTTCTGCCAACTCTCAATTTGCAGTTTTGAATCTATCCATCCTTGTGCAATAAATGCCCCCGCATGGGTAGGCGTCGAACAAGTATAATCTGCAGTCAAATCAGCAATTGTGACATCTTGATCATGCCCGATTGCAGTTAGGACAGGAATTCTTGATGACTGAATTGCACGCGCCATTTCTTCACTGTTATATGCTTGCAGGCTTTCTAAGCTTCCTCCCCCTCGAGTAATAACCAACGCCTCCAAGTTATTTGCATATTGCTCATTAAAATACTTGATTGCACCAACTATTGAATCAATTGCATATATTCCTTCAACCATCACATGATAATGAAAAATATCAATTCCTCGATCCCCTAAATGAGTCAAAAAATCATGAATGGCCTGACCGTTTTTTGACGTTATTAATCCTAATCTTGAAACATATTTAGGAATTTGGCGCTTATTTTCCAAATCAAATAGACCTTCTTTTTCTAATCTATTTTTCATTTTCATAAATACTTCATTTAACAAACCATCTCCTTGAATTTCAACTCTCTCAACTTCGAAATTAAAGCTCCCTCTCTTGCTAAATATCGCTCCATGACCTAGAACCTCAATTTGCATCCCTGCCACAAGTTCAATTGATAATTTGTCTAAGATATAGTTCCATACAAAACAAGGCAACACGCTTTTTCCATTTCCACTAATCAAAGTAAAAAATGTGTATCTATCTCGCTCGTTCACATTAAGAATTTCACCACTGATTGCTACTCGAGCCTGAGATAATAATGTATGAGCAAACTCCAAGTACTCGTCAACGCTAAAAACTATTTTGTTTTGTTCTAAACTGTCCATCTGATTTATTTTGCAATTGTAAAAACATTTGAATTAAATGATTTTAACCCAAATAAGGTAGATATTTTTACATTCACAACCCATCTAGAACTATTATTAATTTCTAATAAATTCAATGACACATAGCTTCTAAAGTTTCCATTATTAATTTTAACCTCTGGTAATAATATTTTTTGATCTCCGAAATCAGTGTTAATTAACTGTAAGGCCAGATTTACGCCATCGATATTCCCGGTAAATTCACCATTTATAATTAATGTATCCTGATAATTTATTTGTGATGGAATTAATTCAAGATAAGCATCGGGTAAACTCGTATCAACGTACACTCTATCAAGATAGTTATCATTACCTCGGACTCTCAATGCAATAGAATTAGTTCCAATAGGCATATACAAGACTGACTTCCATTGACCAGTATCTTGATAAATATTTTCCTTATCTGCCAACCAAACTGTACCATCTGATAGTACTTGACCATTTATATCTAAGGCGACTGTTTCAAATCTAGACTTACTAGCTTCTTCGTAATGTACTATATTTGTCAAACTCTTATCCATCGACCAATCAGCTACCCCATGTTCAATACGTCCCGAAACTCCCAGCCCCAATGATGATGTTTTGCCATTTATTTCCGAGTAAACGTCTCGAACAATTGACTGTCCAGTCTGTTCTCTAATCAAAGTAGTTTTGTCACCATCATTATTCTCTGTGGAGTTTTCTTCGTTAGGAATTAATTTCCATAATGAATTTTCTGTTACTGCCACATAACTTGAATCACTTTTTTTCCTAGATTCAACCAATATTCCCAGTATCGTTATCAAAATAATAATCATTGTAAAAATCACAAAAATTTTTTTTCTTGATAGATTCCATTTCCATTTTTTTTTATTTCTATCAATCTTTGCGCGATCCCCCAATACCTGCGAAAGCATTTCTTGTTGAGATTGAGTCAGTTGCGGTAAAACTGTCATGTCTTAATCATAACGGATTTATTAAGATTCGTTTTTGTATTAATTTATTTTCCCCTACTTCAAAAATTATTAAATATTTAACTTCCAACCATGATGTTTCAAGTAGGTTCTTGAACTCCTATACTCTCGGTCCAAAGTTTCCACCAATTTCCAAAAAGAAGCTTTATGGTGCTGATGTCTTAAATGGCAAACTTCATGTACTACCACATACTCCAAAACTTGTCGTGGAGCCAGAATTAACCTCCAATTAAAATTCAAGTTCCCCTCGCTAGAACAACTTCCCCATCTACTACTTGTATCTTTGAGTCTAACCAATCCATATTTCTCATCTAAAATCTCTGTATATTTTTTCACTAATCCAACGATCAAAGATCGAGCTTGCTTTTTGTACCACTGGATTATGAGCTTCCTTCGAAGACTTAGATTGGTTTGCGAATTAATTCGTACAATTATGTATTGGCCAGAGATCTCAACTTTTGGTCTTAATCGAGTAGGAGTTAATTTAATAACATAAAGTTCCCCTAAATATGGCCATAATTCATTCTCAATCACTTCTTTAGGTTTGCTTTTTACCATTTTCAAGCGTTGTAGTTCTATCCATTCTTTATTTGCATTCACAAAATTATCAACAAAATCATTATCCATATAAACAGGAGCTCTAACCTGAACCGCCCCACCAGGCAAAACTTTTAAACTAGCACTTTTCTTCCGTGATTTACTCCGTACAATCGTGTATTCGATATCCATGAATATATTTTCACTATCTCTTCTCAACAACTATTTTTTCTACCTCCAAAGTATCCGTGTCAACTATCGCAAAAGTTACATCTCCACGACCACCTTGGATTTCACCAGGATTTATTAATAATACTCCATCAATTATTTCAGTTCGCCATTCATGAGTATGTCCATGAATCACCATATCGTATATTTTGCTTTTAGCAGCAATCTCAGATGGTCGTGGATAATGATTCATATATACATTTCTCTCTCCTATTCTACCTTCATAAATATCTCCAGAGATATTAATCAATTTACTATCTTTTGCTTTTTCTAATAATCCAATTTTTTCTCCGTCGTTGTTCCCCCAGACCATAATTACCTCTCCCCCAAATTGACTGATAATTGATACTCCTGGAGGGGACATAAAATCTCCAGCAAACAATAATTTTTGGGCTCCTTTATCATTCGCGATCATAATAGCATGCTGTAAATAATCCCATCGGTCATGACTATCAGACATTATAGCTATTTTCATATGTTTGATATTATCATACAGTTTTACTTAGTATTTTCCTCTAGCTCATAAACTCTTTTTTGTAGAATCTCCAAATCATTTTCAATTTTCTTATCTTCAACTTCATCAAATAGTTTTTGCAAAATTTCACCAACTTTTCGCCCAGGCGGAATTTGCAACAAATTCATAATATCCGTTCCCTTAATTTTCAAATCTCGTATTTCAAACGGCTGCTGTTGAACCAATTCAACTAATTTTTTAAATCTCTCAAGTCTCCATGATGTCTCTCTTGCTCCACCGCCAATTCGATCACCTATCCTTAAATCCAATATATCTTCAAGGTTTTCCTTCCCGACATTTTTGATAAACCTTCTAATAGCCTTTTCTGTTTGCCGTTCATCCACACTAAACATATGCCAACGGACTAATTTAACAATTTTTTCGCTATCATCGTTTGAAAGTCTTAGTCGATTACAAATTCCTTCTGCCATTTGCTTCCCGATCATTTCATGATTATGAAACGCTACCGATACCCTATAGGTATTTATATTTCCACATCTTTCACATATCCATTCTTCAATTTCATTAACAGTCTTTATGTCTTCTTTAGGTTTATAAAATAATTTACACTTCTGGCAAATAAAAGCACGTGAACTGGGTTTTCCAATATCATGAATTAATGTAGCCAGTTTGACGATTTTATTATTGCTTGGACAAGCATCCAAAGATTTAAGGCTATGAGTCCAAACATCGTCTTTATGATGGCCTCCTTGCCATACATCTCGACCCTCAACCAGCTCCGGTAAAATGTATTCAAGTAGTCCACATGCGTAAAGCAATGTTATTCCTTGGCTAGGATAGTAACTGGATACAATCTTCAATAATTCATCTCTAATCCGTTCCATTGAAATTTTATTAATTGAATCTTTGGACTCGATAATTGCACTCAAAGTATTTTCTTCCAGAGAAAACCCAAGTTGAGCACCAATTCTAATTGCTCTCATCATACGCAAACTATCTTCTCCGAATCTATGTGCAGGGTTACCAACCGTTCTGATGATTTTATTATCCAAGTCGGATTTTCCTCCATGTTGATCAATTAGCTCAAAATTCAATCTACTATTTTCAATAATAGGTCTTAGAGCCATAGCATTGATCGTAAAATCTCTGCGGTTTAGGTCTTCATTAAGACTATCACCCCATTTGACATTGTCAGGTCTACGGTTGTCCGAATATCCATGTTCTGTTCTAAAAGTTGTGACTTCATAAATCGGCAATACGGGAATGATATTTTCTTCATATCTTAGTTTTTCTTCAGGGTTAACCACCCCAACTGTTCCATAATTATTCTCATAAAATGTGTCTTCAAATAATTGAACAATTAAATCGGGAGACACATTTGTAGCAAAATCCCAATCAGATACTTGTTTGCCTAACAGCAAATCCCGTACAGCCCCGCCCACGATGTATATTTCATAATTTTTCTCTATAAATTTTTCCAGTAACCAATTGACTGATTGAGGTGCATCGATGACCATGAACCTATGTTATCAGAAAACACCTCATACGGGATATCAATAAAATACAAGTATAATATCAACCATGGCTAATTGGTTTTTTCATAATCAA
>CAYUGO010000078.1:0-4779 GCA_964444295.1 uncultured Gammaproteobacteria bacterium
TGTTCGAAGTCGATAATACACTTATCTAACCTCCAAAAAGAAATATTACTAAAGAACTACTAGCAATGATTGGAGATATTCTGCAAGTAGTTGTATTATCGTTTGCTATTTTTATGGTTACTTATATATTTGTATTTCAACCTAATAAAGTAAGAGGCAGTTCTATGGTTCCAACTTTTTTAGATGGAGATTATTTATTAACAGATAAGGTCACGTATCGATGGATGCGTAAACCAGAGCAGGGGGATATTATAGTTTTCCAGAGTCCAGAAAATCAAAATTATGATTTCATCAAGAGGATTATTGGGCTCCCTGGGGATACCATCAAAGTTCAAAACGGTAAAGTCTTTGTTAATGATAATCAACTTGATGAAAATTATCTTCCAGTCGGACTTGCAACTCGCTCGGGAGCATTCTTAAAAGAAGGTATAGCCTACAAAATACCCGAAAATAGTTATTTCGTTTTAGGTGATAATCGCAATGGTTCAAGTGATTCAAGAGAATGGGGTCCGGTGGTTAGAGAGAAATTAGTAGGTCGCGCCTGGTTCCGTTATCTGCCAATTAATCGAATTGGCTTAGTCAATCATAATTTAAGACACGACGATAATTCACTAAATTAGATTTTAACTTTAATTTTTCTCACGAACCAATATCATAATTAACCTTGATTCTATTTAATAAAACTATAAGAGTTTAATCATTCGTAATTTCGCTAATTCCAGATATCGCATCCATCAATGATTTGAACTTAGCCTCGGTTTTGTCCTGATTTCCCTTAAAAATTATAAATACTTTGGTTTCAGCTCGAGACCTAGATATTTTGACTCGATTACTTTTAGACCCGCCGAATTTCTCGCTGACAAATTTCTGATAATTATCTATTTCTTGGCTAACTTCTAAGGCAGGTTTGACAACCTCTTTAATTTTTTGTCCGGATTGAGATTTCATTCTCCTCGCTAGTTCTTCAGCTCTTCTAACTGATCCATTTTCTTTCAAAATCATTTTGTATGCCTCAATCATTAAGTGTTGATCATCAATTGCAGCAAGAGCCCTAGCATGTCCCTCCGTTATCATTCCGGTTAATAAGCCGTCTTTCAACGCATCAGGCAAACTCAATAAACGAATTGAATTGGAGACATAAGCAGGACTTTTGGACAATCTTTTAGAAATATCTGTAGGGGTAAGACTAAATTCATACATCAATCTCTGGAAAGCTTTGGCCCGATCAATGGGGTTAAGGTCTGATCTTTGGACATTCTCTACAATTGCCATTTCCAGCATTCCTTGAGGAGTGGTTTGCTTAATAAGAACCGGAACCTCAGTCAGCCCAGCTAATTGGGCAGCTCTCCATCGTCTTTCTCCTGCGATAATTTGATAGCCTGCGGGGGTCTGCGCAATCACCAATGGTTCAAGAATGCCATGTTCTTTAATTGAATCTACCAAATCTGCCAAGGAATCAGGAACAATAGAGCCTCTAGGTTGAAGGGGATTCGGTTGAAGTTGATTTAAATCAAAAAACGTAATTTCATCAGCCATATCTAATTATTTGGCTGCCGTGGTGTGATTATCAAGTACTGAAACTAACCGACGGCCGCGAGCAATAGAGAATTGTACGATACCATCGACCAAAGAAAAAAGAGTAAAGTCACGGCCTAATCCAACATTTACACCAGGATGATACTGAGTTCCTCTTTGGCGAACCAAAATATTCCCTGCAATTACCTTTTGCCCACCTGATATCTTTAATCCTAGTCTTTTACCTATGCGACGAGTTTTTTGTGAGGCTTTACTTCCACCCGATTTTGTATGTGCCATATAATTTAGCTGACGATCTTATTAACAATAATTTTAGTTTTTAAAGCTCTAAATCCATTTACAACTCGATGTCGGGATTTTGCACGGAATTTAGCCACTCTGACTTTTTTATCTTTAAAATTATCAACTACGGTTGCTTCAATAGTTGCGTTCTTAACTAATGGCTCTCCTAGAGATACTTTACCATCTTCAACAACTAAGTGGACTTGATCCAACACCAACTTATCACCCTTTTCTTTATTAAGGTTGTTTACCGAAAGCTCAAGTCCTTCAGTAATTTTATATTGTGCTCCAGCTAATGATATGACTGCGTATTTCATAAACTCGTGAAATTATACCGCAAAGTACCACTTGAGGTCAATGAATATGTCCAGCAATTTTTAATTTATATTTACTTGCATGTTTGCTAACAATTCCAATCATAATCCATGTGCTCACCAGCGATGATCCACCATAAGACAGCAGTGGTAAAGTTACTCCAGTTACTGGCAAAATACCCAAATTCATGCCTATATTGATGACTGTTTGGCCAAATAAAGTAGAAAAAATTCCCAATATTAACAAACTTGAAACCAGCGAAGTTGATGATTGACTGGAACTAACCATTCTAGCAAACAGTATTGTGTATAAAACTAACAAAATACTTGTCCCTAAAAATCCAAATTCCTCAGCCAATGAAGCATACATAAAATCAGTATGATGCTCTGGCAAAAAACGTAAATGTGATTGAGTGCCTCTTCCTAAGCCCTTTCCCCAAAATTGACCGGAGCCAATGGCAAGTCGAGCTTGAATTACATTATATCCACTCCCTTGTGGGTCGTTACTTGGATTGACGAACGTGAGAATTCTCTGCTGTTGATAGTCATGCATCAAGTTCCATCCGAATGGTAAACATATACCTATTACAACCAACCCTATTAAGACATATTTTTTAGGAATTCCTCTTGCCATGAGAACACCTAGCCATCCAAATACTAATAAGATTCCACTACCTAAATCTGGTTGTGATAGTAATATAGCTACTGGAATTAACAATAGCAAAAAATACTTTATCAAATTAACCAAGTCTGTAGTTCTCTTACTTAAATAAACTGCGTAAACCCAAATAAGTAGAATTCGCGTAATTTCACTAGGCTGAATTTTAATCGCACCAATTTCTATCCATCTTCTTGAACCTCTAGTAATACTTCCTTCAAGTATGGGAAATGCCAAGCTCAATATACAAAAAATAAATATATACGGTAACAAAAAATCAAATTTGTCATCGGGCCACAGAAGAATAACAACAAACGATACGAGAGAAATTCCAAGTGCAATTAATTGAACACTAACCAAGCTTGGTTTTAAGCTACTAATCATTATTATTCCCCAGATAGATAGCATCAAACTTGGGATAAATATTCCCAATCTAGCATTATCAATAATTTTTTTCACAAACATATACCATTATCTTACACTGAAGTTGTAGTTTATATATTTCTGCGCACAAGTAATTTTCCACCCTTAATTAGATTTCCAACTTTTGCGGCAGACTTAATGTGAGATTCAAATTCACTTGGCCAAGACTCAAGTTCTATATCAACCACCTCAGCTAATTCACAATTTGCATTTTTCCGTGCAACCTGAATTCGTCTAATTATATCTCGAGCTTCGCCTTCCTGTTTAAGTGATTCACTAATCTCAGTATCCAAAGTAATTTCAAGATTTTTAGCTTCATGTGTTTGCCATTTTATTGACTTAACATTAAGTTCATCTTTTATTATATCTAATAATTCATCCAAAATCTTATCATCCTTAGTAACAATACTGACGCCAGCCAACGGCTGTCTTACTGGAATTTCCAATCTTTTCCTTTCACTATGACCTTTCTCAACAATTTGTTTAATTAAAGTCATATTTTTTTCAAGCTCAATATTTATCTTATCAGTTTCAACCTTTGGCCAGTCTTGTAGATGAACCGAAAGATCGTTACTCAAATTACGATAAATATATTCACTAATAAAAGGCACAATTGGAGCTGCCGTATGTGCAAATGTTAATAAAATATTATACAAAGTATGCAAAAAATCAATTTTTCCATTTTCATTTTCGTATCCAGCAACTCGATCACGACTTCTACGAATGTACCAAGTAGATACTTCGTTAACGAATCCATTGATTTCATTTACCACGACTGGGGTATTAAGAGCTTCCAATCCACTTTGAACTTTTTGATGAGTTGACCACAAACGAGAATAAATCCATTCATCTAGAATATCATCTGACTTATAATGCAGATGATTTTGAATATCAAATTTATTTAAATTAGCATAAGTCACAAAATATTTATAAGAATTTAACAATATCAACATAAAATTTTTCACCCAAACGCGATAATCAGTTTCACTTATCCGGATATCTTCACCGTTCATAACTGGACTTCCTAACATATATAACCTAAATGCATCAGCTCCATATGTTTCTAGCATTTTCTTGGGATCAGGGTAATTGCCATAATTTTTGCTCATTTTGCGACCATCGGTCCCCAGTACCACACCAGTTACAATTACGTTTCGAAAAGCTTCTGTTTCATATAAAGCAGCCCCTATTACATGCAAAACATAAAACCAAGCTCTGATCTGACCAGTGTATTCAGTAATAAAGTCAGGTGGAAAAAAATCTTTCCAATCTTTTTCTCCTTCAAATGGGAAATGTCTCTCCGCAAATGCAGCAGAACCTGCTTCTATCCAACTATCCAAGACTTCCTTGACTCTCATGGCTTTTCCATCACAAACCGGACATGGAATCGAAACTTCATCAATTTCTGGTTTATGCAAGTCATTAATTTCACGACCAGACAACTTTTCAAGTTCGTTAATTGAACCAGGTACAATTCTATTTCCACATTCACATTCCCAAACTGGAACAGGTGATCCCCAGTATCGACTGCGTGAAATACACCAATCAGGGGCCATCTGCAAACTT
>CAYUGO010000079.1:0-4714 GCA_964444295.1 uncultured Gammaproteobacteria bacterium
CTTTTAAAACGGCTACCGTCTCCTCAAATAACCCTGATATCTTACCATCTTTAGTAGAAATTGTCCAACCATCATCTTCAATTATCATCTTAGGAGATCCAGACGTATAAATTACTTCGATTGCTATTGTTTGACCTTCATATAAGACTGGCGTGTTCATAACATCACCTACAATATATCCGGGAACAAATGGTTTTTCATGTAGTTCTTTGCCGACTCCATGTCCTGTTAGCTCAGGGATGGCTTTCAATCCGTATTCATTTAATGTATTTTGAATTGCCAAAGATATATGTCCTATCCGATTTCCCATTCGTGCTTGTGCAATAGCATTGTCTAGGGCAAGTTTTCCAACATTTAGTAGATCTAAATTTTCTTTACTTCCTTTTCCCACAACAAGGGAAGTAGACATATCAGTAAAATACCCTTTATACAAAAGGCCAATATCAATTGACAGCATATCTCCGTCATTGATAACTCGTTTATTAGGAATGCCATGAACAATCCCATCATTGATATTGATACATGTTGACCATTTGTAATCCTCAACTGTCTTGAAAGCGCATTTACCCCCGGTTGCGAGTAACCATTTTTCTGCTTCCTTATCTAGTTCAAGTGTAGTTATTCCCGGTTCAACAATTTTAATTACCTTAGCCAAAGCATCAGCTAGTAGGTGTCCTCCTTCTTCCATGATTTTAATTTTATCTCCGTAATTTGCTTGGTTCATGTTTATTGTTTAAGTAATTTCCTAACTCGCAACCCAGACAGTATCAATGCATAAACTTCTTCAATTGTCCCACTTGCGTCAACCGTCATTAACAAATTTTCTTTTCTATACAACTCAATTAATGGAATTGTCACACTTCGATACAGTTCTAATCTCCTTTTTACGCTCTCCGGTTTGTCATCCTCTCTCATCACCAAATCATCTCTATCCCAATTAGCAGGCGGTGGGTTAGTCCTATTGTTAAAAATTTCACCTGTAGTCTTTGACATAACTCTATGTTCCAATCGTTGTATACATTTCTCATCATCCAGTTCCAAATTTATTGCCGCATCAATTCGTGTTTCATTTTCCTCTAGCCATTGTTTCAAAAACTTCCATTGTTCTGCTTGTCTTGGATAAGCATCGAATAATAAATTATCCCTTTTACCTAATTTGTCTAAATAATTTCCCAAAATTTCATTTACCAAATCACTTGGTAGCAAAACTCCCTCTGACAACAATTTCCTAATTTTCTTGCTTGCATCACTTGAATCATCTGCCAAATTTCGCAAAATGTCACCCATCTCAACAATTTCCAAATCCAGTAACTCAGCTAACTTCTTCCCTTGAGTTCCTTTACCTGATCCTTGAGGACCGATTATCAAAAGATTCATATCCAAATTAATTTAAGGCCATCAAATAACCTAAACAAAAGCGTCATAACTACGCATTACAAGAAGTGATTCAATCTTTTTGGTCAAATCTAAGGCAACGGACACCACAATCAAAATACTTGTGCCTCCAATTGTTAGTGTGGGGATATTAAAACCTATCTGGACTATTGCAGGCATAATCGCAATCAATCCCAAAAACAACGCCCCGATCAAAGTAATTCTTACCATAATATGTCCAAAATATTTTTCTGTTGGTTTGCCTGGTCTTATTCCGGGAACAAATCCACCTTGTTTTTTTATCTGATCTGCAATTTTCTCAGGATTAAAAGTAATTGCTGTATAAAAATATGTAAAACCCACCACCAACAAGAAGTAGGTTATGTTATACACCCAGCCTTGAGGATTAAACCATTGTCCTATTGTTATCCCTATCTGAACCATTGTTGGATTGGCAGCCTTCGTTAGAAACTGAGCAGCAATTGATGGCATGAGAACCAATGATATTGCAAAAATAATCGGAATCACTCCAGCCTGGTTTAGTCTTAGTGGCAAATACGAAGTTTGACCGCCTACTGATTTATTTCCTTGAATTCTTCTGGCATATTGAATTGGAATTTGCCTTACGGCTTCAGTCATAAATACAACTCCGGCAACTACAAGTAATAACACAATCGTAATTGCAGCGATTTGAGTAACCTGACCAGAATTAGCCAATTGGAACGTCCGCCCCAGAGTTACAGGTAATCTTCCTACAATCCCCGCAAAAATAAGCAACGAAGTTCCGTTTCCGACTCCGTATTCACTTATCATATCTCCTAGCCACATCACAAACATAGTTCCAGTAATCATGGTCACCATCAGAGCAATTACTGACAATGGATCGAAATTATTAATAATTCCCTGATTCTTTAATAAATTAAACATAACAATCGATTGTAATGCTGCCAGTGGAACTGTTAATAATCTAGTATATTGATTTAATTGAGCCCTCCCGATTTCACCTTCTTTGGACAATTCTTCGAGTTTCGGGAAGATTACAGTCATTAGCTGAATGATAATTGAAGCATTAATATATGGCCCTAAACCCAAAGCGAGAATTGAAAATTGTGCTAGAGTTCCGCCCGAAAAAATGTCCAAAATACCCAAAAATTGATTTCCTTCAAATAATCTTTTCAAGTCATCTATGTTAACTCCAGCGGCTGGTACATGTGCCACGAACCGGAAAATTACAATTAACCCCAAAGTTATAAATATTTTTTTACGCAAATCTGGCAAACGAAAAGCTTTTACCAATGGAAAAAGTACCTTCATGCTTCTATTGTATACTGCCTCCGGCGTCATTGATCAACTGTGCCGCTTTTGCACTGGTTGGAAGAGCAACTGTGAGAGGAATAGTTAACTTACCATTTGCAATGACCTTGATTTGCAAGTTAGGATTTTTGGGATTGGCTGATATTTTGCCAGCTTTATACAAACTCTCTGCAGTTACCACAGACTTTGGTTCCAAATCTTGCAAAGTGGTTAATGTTACCAATACGGTTCCCTTAGCAAGAGATTTGAACTTTCCTTTACCGCGCAGTAAAGGTAGTCTTTGTAACAATGACTTCTTAACTTTAGTTCCCATAAAAGCTGGGTGAATTTTTCTTCGAGCTTTTTGACCCTTTTGACCGCGTCCAACAGTATGAAATCCCTTGCCAGATCCAGCACCGCGACCAAGCCTTTTCTTGGATTTATCAGTTGTTGATGGTAGTGCGGACAAAGATATCATATTAATCTTTTTTTTCATTTAATGGCTTTAATTGTTTGAGAGCTTCAATTGTACAATACACATTACTAATTTTGTTATTTGTTCCCAGTATTTTTCCTACCACATCTTGAACTCCAGCAGCTTCCAGTACAGTTCGAACTGCACCCCCCACGATCATTCCTGTACCTGGTTTGGCTGGTTTCATCAACACCAACGCAGCTCCATATTTATGTTCTACCTGATGAGTAATTGTTTGGCCATCTAGTGGAACATTAATCATATTTTTCTTAGCTGTTGCAAATCCTTTTTTAATACAGCTGGATACATCAGGACCCTTGCCTAGACCTACTCCAACTTTGCCTTTGCGGTCACCAACCACAGTTAACGCCGAAAAACTCATTTGGTTTCCGCCCTTTGTTTTCTTCGAAACTCGCTTGATCTGAACAATAGATTCAGCAAATTCGCTATTTTGATTATCGTTAGATGGTGAAAATGAATATGCCATAAAAATAAATTAGAAAACTAAACCTGCTTCTCTTGCTGCCTCAGCGAGGGTCTTTATTCTACCATGATATGCTTTATTACCACGATCAAAAACAACAGTTTTAACTTTGGCTTTGATTGATGCTTCTGCAATTGCCTTTCCTACAGCTGCGGCACCTTCCATTTTTGTTCCGGTTACCTTTTGATCAGATGTCGCAACTATTGTTTTCTTTTGTACATCATCAATTATTTGAGCATAGATATACTTATTTGTTCGATGAACAGATAGTCTCGGGCGGTTTGCGGTTCCTAGAATCTTACGCCTGACGCGCAAGAGTCTACGAGCTTTAGATGATATTCGGTTTACTTTTGTCATATTTATTATGCTTTGGCAGCCTTACCAGCCTTGCGGCGGACCACTTCATTAACATATCGAATTCCTTTCCCTTTATATGGCTCAGGTGGACGAACTGCTCGAATTTTCGATGCAATTAATCCTACTTGTTGTTTGTCATATCCTTTAACGACAACGATATTCTGACCTTCAACCACAAAACTAACTCCATCTGGTGGAGTAATCAAAACAGGGTGAGAGTAGCCGATACTTAGATGCAACGCATTACCTTCCATCCTGGCCCTGTATCCTGTCCCAATAAGTTCCAATTTCTTCTCCCAACCTTTGGAGACACCCTCAATCATGTTTGCGATTGTGGCTCTCATCATTCCATGACTAGATTTAACTGGCTTTTGGTCATTGTCCCTACTCAACGAAACTACTTTTTCTTCTACTTTTATTTGTATGCCATTTGGAATTTCTTGAGTTAACTTACCCAATGTTCCCGCCACACTAACTACGCCTTCATCGATTGATAAAGTCGCATTGTCAGGTATGTTAATTGGTTTTAATCCGATTCTTGACATAATATTTACCAGATATGACAGATAATTTCTCCGCCAACTTTTTTGCTTTTTGCATCAACATTTGTCAAAACACCTTTTGATGTAGAGATCACAGCAATCCCATAACCATTCAAGGGAGCTTTAATATCTTGAGCAGACTTATAAACTCTTCGCCCAGGTCGAGAGATTCTTTCTATATGTTTTATT
>CAYUGO010000080.1:0-4352 GCA_964444295.1 uncultured Gammaproteobacteria bacterium
TCGTCGGCCTTGGAGCAGGCCAAATTAAGACTGGTTCAGCCAGTCGTACAGATAGAATTGCCAAGTATAATCAACTCCTTAGAATTGAAGAATCACTCGCAGATAAAGCAATTTATGCAGGTACTCTCTGGCAAGATAATAAACCCTTTTAATCTTCCTTTTTTTCTCTGTATTTTATTTTTCAAGTTCCTGTTATTTGGACTTTCGTGATCTCCATACCAGAAACAATCCAATGACAATCATTAGACTGGGCCAAAGATACTCGAAGGTGTTTTGCAACAAACCTAGTTTTTCCAGTAGCAATAATCCTCCGATCAATATTAGTACAATTCCTATAATCATATTTTCATTATATAAATTAACTCTATCCAAATACAACCAAATCTCCTAAAATTGCCCAACATGGACGCGGACAAAAGATTTATTATTATTACAGTCATTGTTACATTAGGGATTCTAATCGGCGCAGTTGTATGGGCTACATCGCAAACTCCACGAGTAACCCCCGAACAATCAATAGCTTCAGAAGTTTTAGTTAGTGACAGAATTTACAATACCCGTGGCTCCCAGCAAGCGCCCATTACCATCGTTGAGTTTTCTGATCCTCAGTGCCCAGCTTGCAAAGATGCAGCCCTAGATGCCACATCTATCCTTGATGAATACCAAGGTCTTGTCAAATTAATCTATCGCCATTTTCCGCTTCCAATTCATAATCAATCAATCCCAGCCTCTCGTGCTGTTGAAGCAGCAGGCAGACAGGGGAAGTTCAACGAAATGCTTGATGGTATCTTTGCCAATCAAGACAGACTTGAAAATGAAGGTGATGAATTTCTCAAAGAAATAGCTATTAGTCTTGAGCTAAACATGGATCAATTCGAGCAAGATCGCAAAAGTGAGGAGATCGCTAACATTGTTAAGAATGATGCAGATACCGCTATGCAAATCGGGGTAAGCTATACACCAAGTTTCTTTATCAACGGCAAATTACTGCCTATCAATAACAATCAAACTAGGCTTCAATCCTTGCAGGCTGGTGTAACAGAAGCCCTAAATCAAATTAACCCTGATAATTTGCCCATAACTACTCCCTCAGATTCAGCTATTGAGTCTACGTCTTCCTCAAATTAAATATAATCAGCATTTGCTGTCATAATAAAAGTGCTATGACTAATCCCAAATATGGAGATTACGTCTGGACAAAACATGCTCTATCCAGGCTTAAAGATCGTAAGCTGACTCAGTCAGAAGTATTCTCAACCATCAACAACCCTACGACTTCAACTCAGGGGTCATCTCCTCGTTCTATCAAATATCGCCAAGTGAACTCAACTAAATTAATTGAAGTAATTGTCAAAATCGAGCAAAATCAAAAAATAATTCTGACATGTTGGTCCTCACCACGAACCAAATTCAAACAGCAAATTCCCATATGGGAAAAAGTAATTCGTCATCTATTCCAGTTGTTTAAATAATGCTAAAGATAATTACCAAATCAATTAGAGTTTACCGCCAAAGGCAGGGATCATTTATTGCTGCAAGTATTGCATACTATTCGTTGTTTGCATTAGTTTCTTTATTTGTTCTTTCATTAATCATAATTAATCAAATTTTTGGGCCTGATGAAATTACTTCACAACTAGCTACTTCACTTCGCCATACTATTGACCCTGTCGCTTTCCAAACCGTTGAGCAAGCGGTTACTACTGCTTATAGTCTGATAGAAAATCAAGGAATTGGAATACTAAGTTTGGTAATAATTATCTGGTCAGTCTTTTCATGGACCCGCAATTTACAACTTTCCTTTCTAAAAGTAACCCATACTACCTTTGCCAAACCGACTTTGACCAGACAAATTTATGCTTTTCTAATTGTAGTTTTACTTGGTTTATTTCTAACTTTACTTAATATTGATGCACTTCTCGTTTGGTTTAATTACATTCTCTTACCTCCTGATGTCTCACATTTTATAATTGTGTCAACCAAACTTATCAGTGGTATCCTTCTTCTTTGGTTTTGTTTAACCTGGCTATATCTTACAGTCTTCCCCAAAAAAATTGCTTTCAAAGCTAGTCTAATAGGAAGTTTTTATACCAGTTTGCTTCTTATCTTTGCCAGAATCTTAATTGATACACTTATACACCTTTATCAATTTCCTAACCTTTTCGGTACAGCAGGCACAATTATTATTTACTTATACTGGTTATATTATATTGCTCAGGTTTTGCTACTTGGGATGATCATAGTTTACGAAATAGATCAAAAAAGTTGAGTAATGACCTTTATCCTTGTACAATCTTAAGGCGATCTTTTGTTATGGAAATAATTCTTGTTCGGCATGCAGAATCAGATGCCAATGTTAATCTTTTGTACTCAGGGACTCAAGACAGCCCCTTAACTCCAAAAGGTGTAAAACAAGTTGATAAATTAGCCCGTCATCTTGCTCAAACTTTAACTCAAGTAAATGCTGTTTACTCAAGTTCACAAACACGGGCAATGGAGACAGCCCAGGCAATAAGCCATAATTTGTTTTTAGGAGAACCGATCATAGATCCTCAGCTCAACGAAATTAGTTTTGGCGATTGGGAGGGTCTAACGGCTGAAGAGATTGAATCTCAATATCCCGGACAACTTCAAATTTGGGAATCAGATCCAGAACTTAGTCAGATCCCCAACAGCGAAACTTTAGAGGATACAACCCAAAGAATTTATTCATTTTGTCAAGAAAAATATGATCAAGATCCCGAAAGTCGAATTGTTGTCGTAACCCATGGTGTAGTTATTAGGTGCTTATTGGTTAAACTGTTGATGAGAACTTTGCGTGATATATGGATGTTTGATATTGATAATGCTGGTTATTCAATTATCAATTGGGAAAAAAGCCACGCTCTTGTTGCCCAGATTAATGAGCTAAAGCATCTAGAACTTGACGGCAATATAGAGTAAAATTGCCCCATTGTATGATTGACATTCAATTACTTCGCGACCAACCAGAGATTGTCAAAGATTCCTGTCTCCGCAAAAAATGCGACCCAAATTTAATAGATCAAGTTTTAGAAGTTGATCGCCAATACAGAGAAACGCTTGAGTCAGTAGAATCTCTTAGATCCCAAAGAAACACTCTTACAAAGGAAGATAAAGATAAAGGCATCCAAATCAAACAAAAACTTCAGACACTCGAACCAAGTCTCAAAGACTACAAACAACAGCGAGATCAACTGCTTCTCCAAATTCCCAACCTTGTTCACAAATTAACACCTAAGGGTCAAAGCGAAGATGATAATGTAGAACTGCGCCAGGTTGGCACTAAGCCATTATTTAATTTCACCCCGCAAGATCACGTCACGCTGAGCAAACATCTTGATTTAATTGACTTTGAAAAAGGAGCCCAAGTCTCCGGTTCACAGTTTTATTACCTCAAAAATGAGGCAGTCTTGTTAGAAATAGCTTTAATTAATTACGCGCTAGATATCCTGATAAAAGAAGGTTTTACACCTCTGATGACTCCAGATTTAGCAAAGTCCCGTTATTACCTTGGGACAGGTTATCAGCCCAAAGGTCAAGAAGCCCAAACATATGTTATCCAAGACGAAGATTTAGGTCTAATTGCCACAGCAGAAGTTACATTGGCGGGTTATCATGCAGATCATGTATTTAACTACAAGGATTTACCCAAAAAATACGTAGGAGTTTCCCATTGTTTTAGACAAGAGGCAGGAGCATATGGAAAATTCTCTAAGGGTTTGTATAGAGTTCATCAATTTACCAAAATCGAAATGTATGCTTTCTGTACTCCTGATCAATCTGACCAAATCCACACAGATTTTCTTAATTTAGAAGAAAAAATTTGGCAAGGGTTAGAGATCCCATATAGAGTTCTCGAAATGTGTGATGCAGATCTCGGTGGTCAGGCAGTACGAAAGTATGATTTAGAAGCTTGGATGCCAGGTAAAGGCGAGAACGGCGAATGGGGAGAAATAACATCAACTTCCAACACGACTGACTTTCAAGCTCGTCGATTAAATATCAAATATCAAGATATCCAAGGCAAGAATCAATTTGCTCACACTCTAAATGGTACTGCTATTGCAGTGAGTAGAGCAATTGTAGCTATTATCGAGAATTTTCAAACTGCAAATAAAGAAGTTGCGATTCCCAAAGTCCTACAACCTTATATGGGTGGTAGGACTTTAATTAATCAAAAATAGATATTACACATTGGATATATATTCCATTGACAATTGTAATTATTTACCTTAATATCGTCATTAGTGTCACACCATATTTCGCTTCGCGAAAAATGTGTGCCTCAGGATCTCGCAACAATCAGCCGCGTTAACGTGAGCTGATTGTTT
>CAYUGO010000081.1:0-4346 GCA_964444295.1 uncultured Gammaproteobacteria bacterium
GTGTTTAGTAATAAGTATTCAGAAGGTTATCCAGGGAGTCGTTATTATCAAGGCAATGAGATTTATGATAATTTGGAGAATTTGGCCATTGAAAGGGCTAAAGAATTGTATGATGTGGAGCATGTAAATGTGCAACCATATTCGGGTTCAATTGCGAACGCAGCAATTTATATGGCTTTGTTAGAGCCTGGAGATACATTAATGGGGATGAGGCTTAAAGATGGTGGGCACTTGTCTCATGGACATGACAAAGTAACTTTTGCTGGGACATATTTTCGTGCGGTGCATTATGGTGTAGGGGAGGATGGATATATAGATTATGATGAGGTTGCTAGAATTGCTCGTGAAGAGAAACCTAAGTTAATAGTGTGTGGTTATAGTGCGTATCCAAGATTGGTCGATTTTGCTAAATTTTCAAAAATTGCCAATGAAGTTGGGGCTTGGCTGGTGGCTGATATTTCTCATATAAGTGGTTTAGTGGTTGGTAAAATGCATCCTACGCCGGTGCAGTCTGCGCATGTAGTGATGACGACAACGCATAAGACACTGAGAGGGCCACGAGGAGCAATGATAATGGTGACGCGAAAAGGAATACGAAAAATGTCTGATTTGCCTCAAAAAATTGATAAGGCAGTTTTTCCTGGACTTCAGGGAGGACCTCATAATAATCAGATTGCAGCTTTAGCTGTGGCCTTGGCAGAAGCTAAGAAATCTCCATTTAAACTATATGCTCGCAAGATAGTCCAGAATGCTAATGTTTTGGCTAGTGAGCTGGTGAATAATTTTGGTTGGAATTTGGTTACAGGAGGGACTGATACTCATTTGCTATTGGCCGATGTGAGATCTTTTGGGGTGAGTGGTAAGGTAGCTGCTGTGGCTATGGAGATTGCCTGTATGGTTATGAATGCTAATGCAATTCCTGGAGATCCAAATGGACCACTTAATCCAAGCGGTTTGCGATTTGGGACACCTGCCATAACCACTCGTAATATGACTGTGGCTGAGATGAAATTGATTGCAGGTTACATGAATGATGTGATGGAAGTGATTCGTGATTATGGGGATAAAGTGGATGGGTTATATCAAAACAAGAAATTGAGAGATATTGGTAACACTGTTGCTAAGATGGCGAGGTTGTATCCGGTTCCGGGGACGGAGATTGAAGAGGAGATAAAGAAGGAATAAAAAGGGAGAAAAATTTTATTTTAAAAGTTGAGCTAGAGTGCGTGGTATTTGGGCGGCGAGATCGTCAGCATTAAAGAATGGTCCGTATGATTGAGACAGGTCATTGGCTGCAGTTTTGGAGATGAAGACGGCGGCAGTGGCAGATAAATGCGAGGGGTTTTTGCAGGCAAGGCTGGCGATTAGAGAAGCAAGACAGTCACCCGTGCCACCTTTGGAAAAACCTCGGTTAGTGCCGTGACTAAGTGTTGTTTGACCATCGGGTGAAGCTATGATGGTAGGATGTCCTTTGGAGACAATGTGGCATTTATATGTCTGAGATATCGAAGATAGAGTTTGGGATTTGGTTTCGAGATCGTCTGGAAGAGTGGTGTCGAATAGAATCTGAAATTCTTTGGAGTTAGGAGTAATAATGGCATTAGGCGGAATATCTTTGGCTTTGATTACTTGAAGACTGCCGGCATCAATAATCCATTGTTTGTCGGGAAATTTGGAGGTGAGATCTAGGGTGATTTGTTGGGTTATTTCGCCAATATGATCTAGTGTGTTGTGATCAGGGTGTTGGAATTCAGAGTGAAATCTTTTGAGTCCCGGGCCGATTAGAACCGCATCCGATTTGGCAATGTAGGCGTCTACTTCTTCGAAGGGAACCCAGATGAAGCTACCGAGGCGACTTTTGAGAGAGTGTGCGGTATGTTCAAATTCATGAGTTGGTGAAGTAAAAAAAACCATGTCCACTAAGTGAGTGGCAATGATTAGGGCGAACAAAGCGGGACCATGAAATAAGTCAGAGCCGGCAATAACAGTGAGTTGACCATTGGTGGATTTGGCATCGTGTTCTTGAGGTTGGTGAAGGAGTTTGATGAGATTGGGATCAAATTCAGGTGGCATAGATATTCATTATAAGGGATGGGCGAAAATTTGATACTATTGAGTTATGATTTTTGATGGAAGAGCTTATGCAAATTTGTTACTTGAAGAGTTGAAGGTTAAAAGAGAGAAACTGGAAGTTGTGCCAAGATTAGTGTGGTTATGTGTTGGTGAAGATGAAGCAAGTGTGGTTTATGGGAAATTAAAAGCAAGAGCTGCTGAGAAGTTGGGGATCGAGTTTGAGAAGGTTTATTTGGGAGAGGAAATTGAAGATATAGATTTGAGGAATGAAATAAAAAAACATTGTGAAAATAAAAATGTGCATGGAGTTATGGTGCAGTTGCCTGCTAGGGTGAAGGGAAATTTGTACGGGGCTCTGGGAGAAATATGGATGAGCAAGGACATCGATTGTCTTAATCCATACTCAATAGGGATGTTATTGGCGGGAGAAGGATTGTATTTGCCTGCGACGGTCGGGGCGGTGGGGCAGATTCTGATGTATGCTTTGGGGGAAATTGAATCTCCGATAAGTGATTTGGGTAGTTTATTAAAAATAGGAAAAGTTTTGGAGGGAAAAAGAGTGGTGGTAATTGGAGGTGGATGGGAGGTTGGCAAACCTTTGGTGGGATTATTGTCTAATTGGGGAGCGAGTGTTTTTTGGGTAAGATCAAAAGAAGTTAATTTGGGAGAGGTTGTTAATCTGGGAGACATTGTAATCAGCGCAACAGGAAAGAAAAATTTGGTTGAGGGAACGATGATTCAAGAGGGAGCTGTGGTGATTGATGTTGGAGCTCCTTGGGGTGATGTGGATTTTGGGTCTGTACGCAGTGTGGCTAGATTTTTGACCCCTGTGCCTGGTGGAGTGGGCCCTGTTACGGTTGCGTGTTTAATGGCAAATGTAATAAATGCTGTTGAAGAAAATGGTTAGATGTGTGATTTGTTTTTTGGAAGATTGAATATTTTTTTTTGAGTAGAATGACTAAGGCTCCGAGGAGAACGACTGCGATGACTGAGCTGAGGATGATAGTTGGAGTACTGTTTCCTGAGACAGGAAGAGTTGGGCTGACTTCTGGTGTAGTTTGGGCGATTGTTTTGGGGGTTGGAGTGGGCGTTTGATTAATGCCTGGAGTGGTTCTTGAGGTTGGTTTGTAGCTGATTTCGTTAGAGGCGGTGGATACAGCACAGCCTTTTTGGGATCTGACAACGAAGTAGAAGGTTTTGGTTAAGTCTAAGCTGTTAATTTGGTAGCTAGTGGTTTTACCTGTATTAGGAACTCCAAAGAGGTATGTATTTGGTTGATATCCATAGCTAACGATGTAGTATTCTACGTTCGCGTCAGGCTGAGTCCATGTTAGGGTGACACTGGATTCAGAAGATTTAACTGCAGTTAGCATAGTTGGCGCTGGTGGTGCGGTGTCATAGCAACCCGGAGGGGTAGCCGGTGGGGTTGCTGTAGGTGGAACAGGAGTGGCTGATGCTCTGGTAGTGGGTGTAGCAGTTGGAGTTGTGGTGGCGGTCGGTTCTGGTGTTGGCGTGTGGGTAGGTGAAACAGTGCCTGTTGGAGTTGGAGTGGCGGTTAAATTAACAGTTGGAGTATTACTAGGTCTGGTGGTTGGAGTTGGGGTAGAAGTTGCTGCAGTACATTGGAGAGGTGCATAACGGATTTTTTTGGGATTAATGGCAATTGGATTCTGAGTCCCTGTGTTAAATACTTCGACATACAGGACACCAGTGCTAAGGTTTCTTGTATCTGAGTTTATGGTGCCTGTGATGGGAGAGTTGTTACAGATGTTAGTATGGGTGTTTTTTTGTTGGGTTTGGAGATCTCGAACAACGACGTCTTTACAAGGATTAAATCCAATGTTGGATGGTAGAGTAATACTGTAATTGAGAGTAACGTTTGAGGTTTGGGCGTTGCAGCGAGGAGTGACTACTATTTGAGCAGTGTGAGCTTCGGTGGGAGTGGGGGCGATTTTTTGGCGTTTGTTGAGGACGTAAGAAATAACCAAAGCTGAAATCCCAAGAATAGCTACGATGAGAATCCCAATAGTGAGTTGAAGACGAGTTTTACGAGTAATCATAATTGGACACTTACTATTAGGATTGCAGGTTTGACCTGGGGTTGTCAATTGGCTAGTTGTTTAGTAGAATATGATTATTACTCACACTTAGTTAGTACTCTCTGCTAGCTTGCTAGTTTTGCTAAGTGGCGGAACAAGAGAGACGCATTTATTTATATTGTGTCTCCTGTTTGTTCGCAAATAGGAGTTTTTTTATGGCTGAAGAAATATCAT
>CAYUGO010000082.1:0-4328 GCA_964444295.1 uncultured Gammaproteobacteria bacterium
CTGCTACTGGGGCGGCGGCCACTGCCGTGGCAGAAACTCCAAACTTGTCTTCGAGCGCTTTGACTAGGTCTGCTAGCTCTAGAACTGTCAGAGTTTCAATCTCTGACATAAGTTTGGTTAGTTTGGTGGATAAATCTTTAGTTTCTTCTGCCATGGTGTGGTTCACCTCCCTTCAAAATGTGTGCATAAGTATGCACAGCATAATTAATTTGTTTTTTGCTTTTGGATTTCGCTTAGAGCAATTACTAGTTTTTGGGTATTTCCATTTAAGGTTCCGGCAAGTCTTTGGAGGGGACTAAATAGCATTCCAAGAAGTTGGGCAATTAATGTTTCGCGGCTGGGAAGATTGGATAGTTGTTGGAGTTTATCAAGAGAAAGAACATCACCTTGATAGAAGCCAGTTTTAAGGGTGCCTTTTTCGTTTTCCTTGGCGAATTTAATTATGGTCTTGAGTGGTGCAATTAAATCTTCTCCAGTAAATAGAGCGGCGGTGCTGTCAGTTAAGATTGATTCGTCTACATTGATTGGTTGACTGCTTGATTGAAGGGCTCTTTTGAGAAGAGTATTTTTGACAACTTGTAATTGGGCTCCGTCTTTGGCAATGGCTCGGCGAAGCAGATTGAAAGAATTGGCTTCAATTCCACGATAATCGATGAGATAAATCGCGCCTGAATTGTTGACGGCATTAGAAATTTGTTGGTATTGGGTAATATTGCGATTGTTTGGCATAAGTATAAAAAAAAGCCTCATATAGATGAGGCGACTTGAATCTAAATATTAAATTTAGAAATTAGCACCTCGGCGGGAAATTAAGTCAATTATTTGACACCAGCTGTCTTTGGTCTTATGGTAGTATATCAATTTATTGGCAAAATGCAAATTATTTTTGCCAAGTAAGGAAGCCTGCTGTGCGAAGTTTATTACCATCTGCACTTGGGTGGTCTGAGATATAAAGTCTACTTTCCCAATCGCCTATTGAGTGATGATCTTGAAGATGAGCGAGACCACTATACGTTGTGTTTGAGTCTGAATTTCTGCTTAGAATTGCTTGATTTAAATTAATGGGTTGGGCTTGAGAGTCAATGGGAGAGGTTACTGAGACATATGCAGCGTGGTTTCCAAATCCGAAGCGGGCTATAAGCGGAGGTTGATTGGGGAAATATTCATGTAATACAGATAGTGATTGAGGGAGTGGCGCATGGGAGTCATGATTAGGATCGAGAGTGCGAGCATTATGGCCGATGTTGAGGGTAAGTTCAGAGGCGGCTAGGCAGAGTTGCTGGAATACTTGACGTGGAGGAAGTGGAATATCTATATCGGTAGGCGAAATGTCTGCAAGGTTGGTAAGAAGCTGTGTGGGTGGAAAGAATTTTCTTAGGTAATCGGGATTAGCGTTACGATCACTAGCTTCATGAAGCGCGTAATGAAGCGAATGGAGATCGTTAATAATTCTAACAGAAATGGAAAATCGTTCGCTCATTAAAGTGTTTGACTTAAATCTAGTTTGGCACTGGGGCTGATGGTTGCAGAAAGATATGCATTGGTGATATTTTTAGGATCGATTGCTTTGAGGGCGGTAGTTAGGTTGGCGACGAGCTCGTCAGTCTCCATGTTAGTTTTGCCAATAATGGTGTGAATAATTGGGGCTTTTGGTTCTGTTTTAATCGTAAGGCTTGTTGGTTTGTAATTAGAGACTGCTTTGGCTGGATCTGGAGTAAGGGTTCCGTTTTTGGGATTGGGCATGAGCCCGCGGGGTCCAAGCAGTTTAGCAAATGGAACTAAAAGTTTCATTTGGTCAGGAGAGGCATAGAGAATGTCGAAGTCGATTTTTTTGGATTCAAGATCTTTGAGGATTTTGTCATTAAGAACTACAGCTTTTTTGGCTTGACCAGTGGCGTGAGGCATTTGAACTGTGGTGCTGGTAAAGGAGTCTTTTTTCTTTAGGTTGATATGGAGCTCAATGCTACCGTCAAATTTGGAATATGATACCGATTTGATTTGATCTATAGCTTGGGTAAAAGGTTTGCTAACAGTACGAGGGCTTTTGGATTTGGTTGCTTGATATTTGGGGGATCGAGTACGAGCAGGTGTAGCGATCTTGTTTTGGGATTTGGTTTGTTTGGTGTCTGCAAAGAGAGTTTTTTCTCTTTCTTGTTTGAGTCGGGACATTTCTTCGCGCATAGCCGCCATTGGGTCAAGATTGGAATCGAGTTCATCTAAACTGCGTCGGGCTTGTTTGGATACTGTTGATGCGTTGATTTCTGATTTGCTTAATTTTTTGCCTTCACGGAGTTTCTTTTGTTGGCGTTCAATGGCTTTTTGTTGACGGATTTTTTCTTCTGAATCGAAGTCTCCTAGAATTGCTACTCGTTTTTTGCCCATATTTTTTAGTTATTATAATTAATTGGTTTTGATGCCCATGCTACGAGCAGCCCCAGAAATAATGTGTTTGGCTGCATCGATTGAATCAGTGTTTAGATCACCCATTTTTTGTTGGGCGATTTGGGTGAGTTGTTCATCAGTAAGATTGCCGATATTTTCGCGACCAGTTTTTTGGGATCCTTTGTCGATGCCGAGGGCTTTCTTGATAAGTGTTGCGGTTGGGGGAAGTTTGGTTATGAAGTCAAAGGTGCGATCTTCGTAGATAGTTACGACGACGGGGATGATGTTGCCATGTTGGTCTGATGTTTTGTCATTATATGCTTTGACGAATTCCATAATGGCAACTCCGTGTTGACCAAGAGCTGATCCAACTGGTGGTGCAGCAGTAGCTTGACCTGCAGGAAGGTTGAGTTTGACGATGGTTTTGATTTTTTTGCCTTTAGGTGCCATACGATAGAGTATTGTAAGGTTAACTAGTTTAATTGGCAAGAATCTAAGTTGTAGATTTCGGCTAAACTTTGGAAACTTGTAAAAAGTCTAGTTCGACAGGGGTTTCTCTGCCGAACATACTAACGAGAACTTTGAGTTTGCCTTTGGCTTCGTCAATTTCGCTGATAGTTCCTAAGAAATCAGTGAAAGGACCGTTGATAATTTTGACAGCTTCGTTTTTGCTGAATTTGGCTTTGTGAACAGGCGCTTGTTTGGTGTATTTGCTAATAGTGGCAACTTCAGAAGGAGAAATTGGGGTTGGCTTGTTGCTGGTGCCAACGAATCCGGTAATTCCTTGAGTACTACGGCACGCATGCCATGTGTCATCATCTAAAATCATGCGAACGAGCATATATCCAGGGAAGATTTTTTCTTGGACTTTTTCGCGTTTGCCGTTTTTGATTTCGATTTTTTCGCGAGTTGGAAGGAAGATGTCAAAAAATCTATTTTCGAGATGTAGAGAAGCAATACGTTGGATGAGGGTTTTGGCGACGCGGGTTTCGTGTCCGGAGTAGGTGTGAATAACATACCATTTGGCCTTGTCATTCTGAGCTTCATTAATTACGAAGTGGTCTTGATCTTTGTCTTTTTTGGACTTGGATTTTTCTTCTGGTTCTTGGGCGACTACTGTTTCTTCAGAAGTTTCTTCGGTTGCTTTTTGGGCAATTTCTTCATCTGAAAGAGAGATGTCGTTGGGAGTTTTGGCTGGTGACATAGATATTATTTGATAATTAATTGATTTAAACTAGTAAATAAGTAATCAAGCCCACCTGCAAAGGCGGCAAAGAAAACAGAGATAATGATGACTTGGCTAGTTAGTTTTATGACTTCTGCGCGTTTAGGCCAGAGAACTTTTTGGAGTTCGTCTTTGGTTTCAATTATAAATCTCACGGGCGCAATTGCCATAACTTAGTTTTTGTACCTAACAAATCTTAGTGATTGTATCATAAGTATACAGCATATGCCAATAATCATAGGGTTGATTTTTGGTGTTGGTTTTTAGTATTGTGTATGTGTATGAAAATACGTAAGGCAGTTATTCCCGCTGCGGGATTCGGTACGAGGTTCTTGCCCCAGACCAAAGCGATGCCGAAGGAGATGTTGCCGATTGTAGACAAACCTGTGATTCAATACGTAGTTGAGGAATTAGTGGATGCGGGCATTGAAGATATAATTATTGTTACTGGATATCATAAGAGAACAATTGAGGATCATTTTGATGCTCCAAATAGGGAATTAATCGAAAATTTGCGTATGGGTGGCCCTAAAAAAGAACCAATGATTGAAATGGTGGAACACGTGAGTAATTTGGCAAATTTTATTTATGTTAGGCAAAAAGGCCCATATGGAAATGGAACTCCTTTATTGAATGTTAGGCATTTAATTGGTGATGAGCCTTTTGTCTATACTTGGAGTGATGATTTTATTATGGCATCTCCTTCCAGATTTAAACAATT
>CAYUGO010000083.1:0-4261 GCA_964444295.1 uncultured Gammaproteobacteria bacterium
TTTCCTTGCTCGTTTTGTCCCCATTGTTAGAACATTTGCTCCGTTTATGGCTGGAATTGGCAAGATGCACTACAGTAACTTCCTCAACTACAACGCCACAGGCGCACTCACATGGATCATCGGAGTTACATTGCTGGGATACTTCTTTGGTAACATTCCTTTTGTCAAAGATAATTTCTCCATCGTAATTTTGGCTATCATTTTCTTGTCTGTATTACCAGTCATTTATGAATTAATTACTTCCAAAAAAGACCACAACCCCTCACCAAGTCTAAATTAATGCTTAACCTCGATCCAAATACTCCTCCCACCAGCGCGATTTCTCAAGTTCAAACTTGGAAAAAAAAACAAAAATTTATTATTACACAAACAAATTCTACCATACCCTGGGGAGCATATTATCTTATTTCTGATTCATGCCAAGATCATTTTCTATCCAGTTTCTTTCCAAATTTAAATCTTCAATCTCAATCTTCAATTACATTAAGTCTCAAATTTCTTCTCGTAGCTCCTAATTCTCGTTTATCATGGCAATTCCATCACTATCGCCAAGAATATTGGTACGTAATTACCGGACCAGTTGATATTTCCCTTAGTCTATCTGACATTCAGCCTCCCTCTCAAACCTATCAACCCAACTCTAACATCCAAATTCCCAAAGGCACTCGCCATCGCTTAATAGGGACTCAGACCTGGGGACTTGTTGCCGAAATTTGGCAACACACCGACATTAATCACCCTTCAACTGAATCGGATATCATCAGACTCCAAGACGACTATCAACGCCAAGATTAACTCTTCTAAACGATTTACATCACATCATAATCAGATATTTACAAATTGACAAATAATCATATAACTCTAAACTATAAGTAGTTCGTTAAAAACATAGTTTCTATTGAAAGGATCTTACGATGTCTTTTGCAAGCGAAAGTGAAGTTGAGGAGAGGACAGGTCAACTATTCCGACAGTTACACCCTGAAATACCAAATATTCTACGTGAGATGTCTATAGAAGGCACATTTCGCAAGTTCCTTCCTCCGTTTCTTCGACCAATAACATCAAGATATCAAATCGAAAAAAATCCTAACGTTCCAGGTCATTTCAGTGGATTAATAAATTTCCAGGCTCCTCAAATTGGCCTAGAAATTGCAATCCGACCTTATGGTGAAACCGACACACATGTCATCTTTATTTGTTCTCGCGATAATAGCGCAGCGCTAAATCTTGCCAAACAAATATCCGAAGTTCCACCGCTCAAAGAAAGAGACACCGTGATTTTTACAATACCCGGTATCTAACCCAAGGCAGGCTCCCCTCGAGTCTGCCTTCTTTTTTTACTTAGAATACTCGACCAATACCTGCTTAATTTTATTCACACCTTCTTCATCATCTACACTTACACCATAAACATCACACCCAAGTTTGGATAATTTTTTTATCTTTTGCTTAATCTCCTTATCATCAATCAAATCTGTTTTTGTTAACAAAATTATTCTATCCTTTTCGATCATCGACTGATCAAATTCTTCTAATTCTTTATTTATGATTTTGAAATCTTCAATTACATCATCACTTTCGCTACTTATACAGTGGAGGAGGAGTTTCACCTTCTCAATATGTTTAAGGAACTTAATCCCTAATCCTTTCCCACTAGATGCTCCTTCAATCAACCCAGGAATATCAGCTATCACCCTACCATTTATCACACCCAAATTAGGCTCCAAAGTTGTAAATGCATAGGCACCAACTCGCGCTTTAGCATTGGTTAGCACATTTAACATGCTGCTTTTACCCGCATTGGGCAAACCAATTAATCCATACTCAGCCAAAAATTTCAAAATCAAATGCAAATTCCGCACCTGACCGCCAAATCCCTTTTCTGCATATTTAGGCGTTGTATTAGTAGATGATCTAAACTCAAAATTTCCTCTACCTCCAGCTCCTCCACGAGCAATCAAAAACCGTGTCTCTTTATCAACTACCTCAAACGTTTCTCCAGTCATTTCATCTCGTAATGTCGTGCCCATCGGCACAGGAATTTCCAAATCTTCACCTGCCAACCCATACATTTTCTTCCTCATCCCGTTAGCTCCGGACTGTGCCTTATAATGGGTTTTGTGTGAAAACTGATTCAAAGCTCTCAAATTATCACTCCCGACGATATAAACATTGCCACCTTTGCCACCATTTCCGCCATCAGGCCCGGATTTCATCCCAGGTGCAAACGAAGCACTTCCATCTCCACCTCTTCCACCCTCAACACATATTTTGACCTCATCAATTAGCATCCCTATAGTATACCATCCAAATACAATCAATATAAACGAAAAAAGCCAAAATTAACACATTTTGAGAAAATATGTTAACCTATAACTAATTATGATAAGCCTAAAAGAAAATATAAATAACAAACGCTATACAACCATTAAAGTCTTGCAATATATAACCAAACCCGTATCTCTTATCTACCTTACCACTCTTATAAATATACTTGTAATCCAATATACCCCTCCCACGCTCCGTTTCACTCAACACTCATATATCAATAGTCTCCTGTGGTCAGCCAATATCATGTATTTTTTGTATTTCCTAAAACTATATTTAATCTACAGACCCCAACCACAACCCCAGGTAATTCAAAAAACTTTCATTCAAATTTTCATTGAGAGAATAAACCAAATAGCCCAAAATAGTCATGCATGGCCCATCTTCCTGTACTCATTCTTTTTATTCCCTATCATACTTATCAGTCTATTTATTTTTGCAAGTATATTTCCAAATGCTATTCTAATACCAACTGTTTTATTGGGCATCTTAATTTTCTTAATCTTTCTGATTTTATTTCTATTTATCTATTTTTTATTTCGTCTGTTGTGGATTGCACTTGGATTAGTAGAAATCGTCGTAGATCTATAAAAACCTATTTTCTTACTCACTAATCTTTAAAATTTACTCTTTACTCCTATTCCACAAACGTCAAAGCCTTACCCTTTTTCCCCGCTCTTCCTGTTCTTCCAATTCGATGTACATAATCGTCATAAGTTGCTGGCACATCGAAATTAATCACGTGAGTAATATCATCAATATCAATACCGCGTGAAGCCACATCCGTAGCTAACAAAACTTGTATTTCATTCCGCTTGAATTGAGTCAAAGCTCGCTGTCTCTGTCCTTGGGTTTTATTCCCATGCAAAGCTGCTGCTCTAAAACCTCGTTCTACTAATGATTTATTCAACTTCTCAACTCCCCACTTAGTCTTACCAAACACCAAAACTTTGTGATATTCCTCCTGAATCAACAAATCATGCAAAACATCAACCTTATTACTACCATAAGTAACCCTAACCACGTCTTGATCCACACTTAATGCTGTCTCTTGTTGTTTAACTGAGACCGTCACAGGATCAGACACAAATCTTCGCAAAATCTGCTCTGTCTTACCCGAAACTGTAGCTGAAAAAAACAACGACTGTCTTTTCTGTGGTAATAGTGAAACCAAATACTCAATATCTTTAAGAAATCCTATATCAACCATTCGATCTACTTCATCCAAAACGATATTCCCGAATTTACTTAAATTCAAAATTCTTCGCTCAACCAAATCAATCAATCTTCCCGGTGTCCCTATAACTAACCTAGGCATATTGTAGAGAGAATCTTCCTGACGTCGGATGCTCATTCCACCAATACACAGAGCTACCCCTAACCTCATACCTCTACCAAAAGCATGAAACTCATCAGCAATCTGTAGTCCCAACTCTCGAGTCGGCACCACAATCAAAGCCCGTTCATCAGGCTTAGTAAATAATTTGTTCAATAATGGAATCAAAAAAGCTGCCGTCTTACCAGACCCTGTATTAGCAATCCCGATTACATCTCTTCCCTCGAGAATTGGCTTAATCGCTTTATCTTGAATCGGCATTGGAGCCTTATATCCATGATAAGCAATATTATTTTTCAATAACTCAGCAAGTTCCATATCCTCAAACGAGATAGTCGGTTCATACACAACTTCATCCACGGATATTTCCTCTGCCTTACGCACGAACATACTCGGATCAATGTACTGGCTTCTTCCACCACCATTGCCCCGACCTCGAGAAGCAGGTCTCTGCCAACTTCTTGCGTTGTTGTTATATGAAGAACTGCCTCGTCCTCGAGATGCTCTTCTGCGATCAAATGACATATTTGTGTGTTTGTGCTTTATGATGCGCTGGTAACTCTGCCTATAATATTGAAACTCGCTGTCAAATAGAAG
>CAYUGO010000084.1:0-4223 GCA_964444295.1 uncultured Gammaproteobacteria bacterium
TGGAAGGCATAAATAGCTCAGATATTAGTTTAGTTTGTACATTCTCATTATTAAAAGTACCACATTTTTCAAGTTCTACAATTTCAGCTTTTGTCTCTGTGTCCGAGATAAACTCATAAGACACCCAATTTTTCTCAAAGTCCAGTACTAAGGCACCTTTTCCAATCGGGCCAGTATGAATTCAATCTTCTATATTCATTTCTGAGTCTTTCCTTTAGCATGAAAACTCACTACGGTTGAACATTATCCAAAAACTCAAATAGTGAGTCATTAACCGCAAGTGCTTCGTACAACAAGGCTTTATGATTATTTACACCATATGTTTTCTTTGTCATGCGTGCAATTTGAGCAATTTGTGTTCTATAATCTTCGGGTGCTCTACCATCCTTCAAATGTGTTTCATAACCCATTACTACTTCTTCAAAAATAGCTCTTACTTCAGGTTCAAATCTTTTGATTAAGCTCAGTTTTTCGTAGTGTTTTAAGATGATTTCGAATAAATTTTGGTCGACTCCAAAACGATTATCCAAGACAAAGAAGGCACTGAACAAGTGGTTTGTTGCATCATAATTCAATTCAACAAACAAGTACTGTTCAAGAGGTAATAGATCGAAATAAAAGTTGATTATTAATCTGTTACCTGATTTTGTGTCAATCCAATCGTCCAATTTATCTAAATTACATTTTGGACAACATGGAATTAAGTTATAAAAACAGACAGAATACTCTGGGAAAACACTTTTGGGAAGATAATGGTCGAAGGAATCAGGTGCACTAATTCCACAATACTGGCATTTAGCCCCTAAACTGCCGACTTGATTTTCTTTGATTTTAGACTTCAACGCAATCAACTCTTTTGTTTTAACAGCATAACATTGCCTGAGTGCATCTTCCTGTTCATTCGTAAAACTGTTGGGAGATAGCTTTTCCAATTGGTTAGGATCAGTAAGTGCTTTGTAGTCATCATACCTATCTTTGATAGTTTTATCAATACCTTCCAAGTGTTCACGGCTCGGACTCATCTTGGAGTCCCTAATCGACTTGAAATATTCGTATGGATCACCGTCTAGAGGGATTAGATTTTTCATTATACAGATTAAATAAATAAGTTCTTGGATTTAATGTTAAATTATTTTCAAACAAACTGAGCACATCTTCGTAAATATACTTCGTGCTCAGAGTTTGTAGTACTTCTGTATACGCTTTTTCTGTTTCGGTAGTATTGAATACTTCATCTGTAATCCTTGCTATGTTACCCCCAAAACATTCATAATACAATCTTCGTATGTTTGGCAAATCTCCAATTCGTTCAAAGACTCTAACATGAGAGGATGGAATCGCCTGCAGGATAATTGGGGAGTGCGTGGCAAGAACTGCATAAGATTTTCTTTTATTAAGAATATTGTAAATTGTGTTAATGAGTTTAATAACCGCAGTTGGATGCAGGTGTGTTTCTGGTTCGTCAAATAAGATCAATGAATCATCCTGCGTATATGCGATCACTTGTGACAGGACATAGAGCAGATATTTTTGACCTGAACTAAAGCGATAGCTGTCTTCATTTCGGAGATAATCATACGCCCCATTATCGAAAATCTCCTCTGCAATTTGTGAGGCATTCTCATCTCCCAGAAATGGGCTAAGGGATTTCAACCACAGCCCTTCACGCTTCTCCTCACGTATAGTTTCGAATGCCATTCGATTAGCATCTGATATTTTGGGCTGCGATAAGAGGTGCCCATCTTCTCCTTTAATACCACAATAAAAATAGCTAAATTTTTTGTTGGATTTAGGACGGGTGAACTTGTCGAATGCACTGTATGATACAGCTATTACACGGCTAAATAACGGTCTGCCTGGATTAAACGTGTCATCTTTAAGGAACTTGCGATCTTGACCGCTAAGATCTAGCGCCATCTGTGCTAAGAAACTTGTTTTACCTGTACCATTATTGCCAACCAAAGCAATAATTTTACTTGGTAAATCAGGGTTACCAGTAAAATTAAATTCAACGGAAGGAAATTCAAGGCCTTCTGATAAACGACAGCAATAACTAAAATTAAACATTTTTTCATTTGTGGTCTCTGCAATTATCGCCTTAGCCTCACGCAAAGCTTTTTCAGCCTCACTAAATCGGATCAATGAATTTTTAAAGCCATCTAAATGTTGAAATATATCCAATACCCCAGGGTTGAATGCAGCATCATTCAAATTTTCAAGCACCAGTAACGCCTCTTTTTTTCCGATAACTTCCACAAATTTTTTATAAAACTCATTATCTTGACCCAAAGAACAAAAATCTTCTGATAGTTCGGAGAAACTGTGTTGAATTTTGTCACGAGTGTTAGGTGCCTCCTTATGCATGATCTTTATTTCACCAATCTCAAACTTTGTGTTTTCGGAATCGTAAAATTCTAAAAAAAATAAAGTCCGATTTCCATAGTCATCCCATTTATTTGGTTTCAGAAGGAAAAAAGGATATTCTGCTTTTGCAGGTTTACTCTCTGCAACATAAAAAAGAAATTCATTCATTAGCATCTCTTCTCAATTACTAATCGCCAGATTGTTCAAGACAGATCCACCGATTTAAGATGAATAGTTAATTTTAACAGGACAATCACAATGTTTGAATCAAAATATGGAGCATTCAATTCACTTGAACAAATACAAAAGGCACAAGATTTCCCCCCTACCACCTTAGCAAATCATTAACCCGCTCCATGAACAGGTCTGACTCAAACGACAAGGAGAGTTCGTTCATAAAGTCGTCGAGGGAGTGTTTTTTCTCCAGGGCTTTGAGGAATTCGCGGATCATCTTGGGTTCATCAGTATTGATATTGGATTTGCTTTTCCTGTAAGCCAATTCCTCCAAAAAGAAGTTGTATTCGCGTATCGCTTCAAATCCTCGATTGACGACAGCAGTATCAGTCAAGAAGGGTGTTAACCTGTCAATCACACTGTTGTAGAAGGCAAGATCGGTGAGGTCCCGGATGCGTTGGAATACCCACAAGTCTTGTCTTGCGCGATAACCTCCCCAACCACCGCGCATTTGATCATTTATTCCTATGGGTCTATCGGGATCAGGTCGCTGCATGATGGAAGAGGCGACAATCAGCCCGAGGTAAGTCAACATCCAGCTTTTTTCTTTTTGTTCGCGGTTGTAAAGTTTTAGGAGCCCCATTACCTTGAGCCCGTCAAAAGCGAATCTAATATTTGTCCTGCAACGGGTCGCACCGGAGTCAGTCAGTTGGATATCATAAAAGATCAGACTGTTCACCTTATGCAGGTCAATAAATCTATCAATTATTTGATGCAGTGAGAGTTTTAGAGTAATCAATTCGTGATAGTTGCACAAGAGATATATTAATAAATAATATTGATAATCCACACTTGTATATGCATTGGGTTTTCCCAACACAGTCAAAATACCGGTACCGGCTTTTCCAAAACTTTCTGCTATACGCTTCGAGTAAATATGAGGGTTATAAGAATCCAGTTTGAGTTCTCTTTTGATTTTTGTTAATTCTGTTTCTATCTCATAAATCAACCCGGAGATGTAAACACTATCACCGCTGAACAATGATGAGCCTTCCAAAGCATCATTTAATTCTGATACCAAATGATCAATTTTTAGTTTCATAGTGTGCTCACTTCCCTTTCTCTATGATCGCGATCTCTTCCTTAGTCAAATCAAAGCACTTATATATCAGTTTATCTATCTCTAATTCTAAATTTTCAGTGGATTGGTGCTTTTTCTTTTTCTCCAGTATTTGTTCAACATAATTTGCAAAAACTTCTTGAGTCTCATATTTAACACTAGGAATGACAAGCTTTTCCATTGATTGGATATTCAACATCACATCTCCGGCACCGGTTGTGTCAGCATTTCCCAAAATGAAATATAATGCATACTTACTTTGAAAAATTGCAAGTAAAAAGAGGTTTAGCGTTCTAGATTCTGTAGATAGGAAGCTTGCCGGTGCTGTGAGGTATTTACCTCCACCCCATAAACAAAAAGCCAGATTTCGGCCGACTGCCTTCCAACAAATGATTTCCTTCTCAAACTCGTTGGAGTAAGTATTAGCACACCTTTGCAAGGCATACCACTCATATGCAATTCCAGTTTCAGCTTTGTTTCTCCGCGATAGTTTATCTTTAAACTGTAGCAGATGATTATATATCGCGCTAAACTCTTTTGAAAAAGCAATTTCAGCGTCCTTGGA
>CAYUGO010000085.1:0-4128 GCA_964444295.1 uncultured Gammaproteobacteria bacterium
GTGTTTATTTTTTATCCTGTTTTAGTTTATACCCTTGTACATTGGATTGCTCGATTTTCGTTTGGGTTTGATAAATTCGTTAGTGGATTATTTATAGTAATTATTTTGGTTACAACTATGCGGATTGTTTGGGTTCCTGAAGAATTAAGTCATGACTATGTAAATGTATCTACATTGGAATATGCATCAAGATTAATAATGAATGATCAACCTGTGGGAAAATATAATATTTCTGAAAATCTTCACGGGGATGCTCAGGCAATTGGGCTTAGGTATTTTTTAGAAAAGCAACGATCCTTGTTAGCTGATGAAAAAGATTATCAAAATTTAGACAGATTGTATGTGTTGAGTTCTTCTTATGAAAAAACTATTGAAGATAATCGATGGGAATATAACGCGTCTGGACCTTGGAAATTAATTTGGATACAGCCTGTAAATGGGTTTGTTTTGTTACGATTGGATCATGATTCTTTAGATTTATCTTTCTAGTTTTTGCTTGAGGATAAGGCCTTCTAAGAAACGAATTCCGTACCAAGCTTGGGTAAGAAATACGCTGGGAATGGCAATAAGGGCTTGGGTAAATTTTTTTGAATAGTAAAAGATCCAGAGGGCGTTAGCGATAAGGGCAAGGAAATACAAAGACAGCGAAATTAAACCGATTGGGTAGAGAATGGGGATTTGGAATGATGGGAAAATGGCGCTAATAAATAAATACATTAATCCAAGAACCATAAAGCTAGGTAAAAAATAGCTGATGCGAAGTGAAGTTTGAGGTAGTGTTTTGGCGAAGAATCCGCGATGAAGACCGAAGTTGCCGTTTTGGCGGAGATGTGGAATCCAGAGAGGTCTACGGTGGTGATAAACGATAACTTGAGGGTCGTAGATGATTTTGCCGTGTTTAAGGTTAGTCAGATCGAGGCAGAGTTTGGTGTCTTCTCCCGGCCAGTAGTGGCTGTCAAAGCCACCAACTAATAAGAAATCTTTTTTTCTAACTGCAAGATTCATGGATGGATAATCGTCGATAAAACGTTTGGGTTTGGGGAGGAACCGGTAGGTATAAGGACCTGCGCCTAGCGGTGAACCGCTGGTCCAACCTGAGGCTGATTCTAAGAAATTGACATTGGGTGGGGTTATGCCCGGACCACCCACAGCGATAATATTGGGATCGGCAAAGTTATTGATAATTGATTGAAGCCAGTTGGGATGAGGATAGGCATCGTCGTCGAGGAAAGCTAAAAATTTTCCTTGAGCTATTTGGGCACCTAAGTCGCGTTTGGTAGCTGGTGGAGTTTTTTTGTTGAGGAATTTGGTGATGAGCCAGGGGTATTTAGGTAAATTTACTTGTAGGTCATGGATGAGGATGGTTTGGAAATTTGTATAGGATTGGGTGTTGATAGCTTCTAGTGATTGGATGAGATACTGGGTGTTGGGTTTGTAATCAACAATGATAATTGAGATAAGAGGTTTTTTCATTGGGAATAAGTTTAGTTTACGATAGTTTATTTGTAATGGCGATTATATCTAGGAACCTGATAAAAATTTTCTAAAAAATGGAAAGGTTTAAAGAACAATTAATTCTTATTTGAAGAAATTAAGTTTTGGCAGGAAGTGATTTTTTGATTGGTGATTTGGTTTTTAGGGTAAGATTTGGGTCTTGTTCCCAGTCCGTTTGGTGGGAGTTGTTATAATATTTGAGGATATAGATTCGATAAATGATGGCTAGATAATCAATGGCGAAGTTGATGACTGAGCGGTAGTTGAGGGTGCTCATATTGTTGAATTGAAGCTCGATGGGCGATTCGTATATTTGGGTATATCCGAGGCGGTGAGCTACGGCTAAGATTTCGATGTCGAACGCCCAACGTTTGACAAGTAATCTAGGCAATACATCATCTAAAACCTCGCGACGGAAAAGTTTAAGACCTGTTTGGGTGTCGGAGACATTGAACCCGAAGATAAAGCGCGTGGCTCGTTGGACGATCCAGCTGAGAATCCGGCGGTTGAAGGGGTAATTAATTTTGCTGGCTTTGTGACGCTTGCTGCCGATGATAATGTCCGCTTCGTACCATTTGAGATGTTCTAAGGCGAGTCCTAATCCTCGAGCGTTGAGGTCACTGCCCGCGTCAATAAATGCAATGAGTGTCCCTCTAGCGCGTGCCATGCCGTAACGGATAGCATAGCCTTTGCCTTGGTTTTCTGGATATGAATAGACTTGGACACCGAATTTGGTAGCTTTTGGGGCAATTTTGGCGGTGGTGTCTTGTTTGTCGGCGACTCCATCGACGACGCAGATTAATTCGTATGGGATGTTTAGGGCTTGGAGATACTGGTCGATAGCTTCTAAATCATGGACGATAGTGGGACAACGATAGGCTGGGACGATGACGGATAAGACGGGATTAGATTTTGGGGGCTGAGAGTCCACTCCTCTACTATATCAAAAAGTTTAGCTAAATGAAGATAGGTCTTGCTTGACAATGTGGTGTAAATATATTTAACTGTATTTACTGCCATGAAAAAAGTTGTAAGAAAGTCTCCTCGTAAAACTATAAGTGCTAACCCAAGTGTTAAGGTTAGCAAAAAGAAAGAAGTTGATTTGTCATTGGGATTGGTGATGGGAGTGTTGTCGATAACTCTAAGCATGTTGTCGTTGGTGCAGTTGAATGACATGTTGAGTTTGACGGCGTTGGCATTTGGCGGATTGGCTGTGTGGCTGTCGGTTCGGAACAAACATTATCATGTGATATTTAGCGGGATGGCAGGGATGTTGGTGGCTCTAGTTGGATTAAGTACTTATCTTAATGCAATAAATGGTTATTAAAACAAAAATATTGAAGGGAGGTGAATTGACGATATGAAGAAGATTCTAAATTATAAGGGTTTTACATTGATTGAGTTGTTAGTCGTCATCACCTTGATTGCTATCTTGGCTGTGGCGATTCTTGCTGCAATCAATCCAGTCGAGCAAAGGAGAAAAGCTGTTGATACAGGTTTTAATTCAGCTGCTGCCCAGTTGATATCAGCTTACGATAGATATTTTGTGGCCTATGGATGTTATCCAGCTCAGTATGGTGCAACAACACCTGGAGTTTGTGATGCCATGCCTGGTGCAGGAAATATAACTTCTTTAGCCGCGGATGTTACTAAAATGCAGGCTGCTGGAGAAATAAAAGATACCTCGTTAGCAACAAAATTGACTGCTGCTCCGTCATCATATTTATACAAAGATGGAACAGACGCTGTGCATTTTTGTTATAATCCAACATCTAAGAATTTTGATGGGTTGGCTAATTTTTCTGGTACAGCAATGGGATCAGGCACCACACATTTTTGTATACCTGATAGCCAGCGTTAACAAATTAGCCTATTGTGGATTAGACGTAAGTCGAAATTCCTGATAGGCTTTTTTTGTGGATTACTTAATCATTACAATACTAGGATTGTTGGTGGGGAGTTTTTTAAATGTATACATATATCGTTGGCCTAGAGACGAGCAATGGGTGTCGGGACGGTCAAGATGTATGAGTTGTAAGCATGATCTAGGTTGGTATGATTTGGTGCCGTTGGTAAGTTTTTTGGGACTGGGTGGGCGGTGTAGGTATTGTAAGGTGCGATTGGGTTGGCAGTATCCCTTAGTTGAGTTGGTAAATATGTTGGGATGGGTGGGAATCTGGTGGATGGGGGGAATTGGGCGAGAGTTAGTGGGTTTGGGTGTTTTAAGGCATGAGGGTTGGGGATTATTGGTGAGTGGGCTTGCGATGGTGGTGTGGTCTACTCTACTGGTGATGAGTGTGATTGATTTGAAACATTTGTTATTGCCGGATGGGACTGATTGGATATTAGTGATGGTAGGATTGATTGCAGGTTTGCATAAAGGAGGTGGATGGCAAGAAATTGTAACTCGTTTGCTGATGGGGCTTGTGGCTTATGGAGTGTTTTGGGTGTTGTATTGGAGTACGAGCGGTAGGGGTTTGGGATGGGGGGATGTGAAATTAATCGGTGCGATGGGGGTAGTTGTTGGTTGGGATGTGGGGTTAGTGGTGGCGTTGGGGTTTATGTTGGGTTCGATGATTGGGGTGGTGATGTTGGGGACAGGATTGGCGAAGCTTGGTAAGGCGGTGCCGTTTG
>CAYUGO010000086.1:0-4094 GCA_964444295.1 uncultured Gammaproteobacteria bacterium
ATCAAATATGCTGATCTCAATTTAATGTGACACAATAATTATTTTTTAGAAATTGTTAATTAATGTATGTTTTTGTAAATACTTTGATCAGTAATAAAGGCAAAAGTTTTCAGTAGTATAGAACATGAGGCCTATATATTTGATATATAAGCTAGTTGCTGTAGAATAGGCTTCTGTATTTGAAGTTAGGTTAGTTGTATTACTGACTAATTTTAACTTCAATTATGATGTATCGCACATTGATATTTTACAACTATTACAAGACAGGAGAGGAAAAAATGGCCTACGTACAACCTGCAGTGTTTAAGGATAAGATTGCCGGTGGCGGTGTTTTTGTAGTTATAGCTCATCCTGGAAAGACCACTGCTGAGGAAGTTGTGGCTTTGGCTACCAAGGTCGGGGCTTTGGAAGGTGAGGGAGCAAATTTGAAGTGCAGGATCGATTTTCGTAATAACGTACCATATATCGGTTGGACTGATGAGTCCCAACTGTATACCCAGGAACAGCTTGAGAGTTTGTTTGATAATTTCAAGCCATTAACTGTCGGGTGATAGTGTATTACCCCTCGTGATCTTTTATTGATCAGATTTCTCGTTACTGGGAAATTTTCAGGAAACTGAGCGAGGGTATTTTTTTGTTAAGAAAAAGCTTAAATAAATATAATTAAAGATAAAGGTATGTGCTGTGTTCTTTATGAATTTTTTAAAATTATAAAGAATAAATTTAGTTGGTTAATGAGCTAAAAAAATTGTAGAAGTAAGAATGTAAAACTGATTTGGGATATGTAGAGTTTATAATTTCGATAAATCAAACTTGCATAATATTATTTTTCACGATTAAGTATATTGAAATTAATTTGTACAGTAACCATGTAGCGAGAATTGGGTTGTAAAGGTCGTTATTATTCCTAATATATTAGTTGGTATGTTTCTTTATGCCAACCTCTGTTGTCGGTCTTATAAATTATTTCTCTTTGAACCATGCAAGTTTTACATCATTCACCTGTTGGTTATTAATTATCTTTGGGTTTGTAGCTCTTATTAACTAACTTCAATTAAATTTTAATAAAATATAGAAGAAAGGAACTAAAGTTTTCAAATTATTCAAGTCCTGATGAACGGACTCAGACTATGATCTTTTGGGACTTGTTCGATCAGGAAGTCATGCGAAGGATAAGAATTAGTATATACCTTGATTCTTGCAGCGATTAGGTACTAAACTGACATAATATGAAAAATGAGTTATGGGCTGCACAGACCGACTACAGATCTATTAATTTCATGGGAAATTTGGCTTTAAGACACCTTTTTATATACGAGAGTAAATTTTGTGAAATCAATTTGCCAAAATAATTATGTTAGAACCAGATGGATTATCTGTAACAGAAGCAGCAATCCCAGGCGCAGAAAGGCAGGAAAGATCAAATTCTTTGTTTGCTAAGACAGAGCTGATTAATGAATTGGAGTTTGAGAAAGCTCCACGGAGTTTCAATTTCAACTACGGCAACGACGAGACAGGCAGTAAGTGGTTCTTAAGGATAACTGATGGGCATGTGCAAGTCGGAGTGGGTGGGTCAGAAGATATTCAAAAAATGATGACTGAAGAGGAAATGGCGATGTATGGAGTGGAAGATGAAGGGAAGACTTTGGTTTATCCGAAGATGGCCCCGATAGAAGAAGAATTATATGATGAGGATGGAGATGATGGAGAATATCGAATTGATGGAATGGATCCGCGAGTTGTTGAAATTGCAAATGAAGAGGAGTTGGCGGTGGAGCCTGAGATATTGGCTGATATGATTGCTAAATTAGATCCAAGTGAATTGATGATATATACAGGGGCAGGAATTTCTATGGGCGGGGAACAACCTGTATGGGGAATGCAGGAGTTGTCAAAGCAATTGGGGTTAGTTGAAAATCCTGAGGGGAACGATTTTGATGAGTTGTTTAGGAGTAATCCAGAGAAGTTAATCGAAGTGGCGAAGAAATTTGGGGATTCGCTGTTTGCGGATGTATCGACCGATGCACATATTTCTATTGCCAAACTAGTTGCCGAGATGCCTGGTGTGCTAGTTTTAACTGAGAATATGGACTTGAAACATGAGGCAGTAGGTAGTCGTTTGGGAGTAACGCACATGGGTAATAAGAGTGCTTTTGGGGAAGTGATTGTGCGAGGTCAGGCGACAAAGGTCCTGTGGACGATTGGTTTGAGCCATGATGATCGAGGGGTGTTGGCTTATTTGAAACAAGAGAATCCGGATTTACAGATTATTGCGATTGATCAGAAAAAACCGAACTACCTTGGTAGTGAAGATGGCCTGTTGAAGGGAGATTGTCAGAAAGTGATGCCAGAGTTGGTAGAGAATGTGATCCGACTTCGCAAGGAGAACGAGGAACACAATCGTAAAGAGGATGAAGAACGTAAACTCAAGGAGGACGAGGAATACAAGGAGGTACAAGACTGGACAAATACTACCTGATAGTTGAAGGATAGGACTAAATTGACTATGTGTTTTTGAAATCAGTGTTATGGATTTTGGAGAAATGTAATTGAAATCTAGATTTCTTTTCTATTTCTGATCAAAAATAAGTTAAAGAAGTAACTTTTATTACACTCGCATAATGGTTAGAAAATGACAAACTGTGCCGAGAATTACAAAGATATGCCAAATTGTGTGATTAAATACTAATTTGTTCCATCGATAGAAAATGGTACCAATTGTATAAAACACACCCCCAAGAATAAGGAAGATTAAGGCTGTTTGAGAAACCTCATGTGAAAGAGGTTTGATAAATAACATCATTGTCCACCCCGTGATTAAGTAAAGAATAAGTGAGACCAACTCTTTTTTCTTACCAACAAACTGCCAAGTGATGTTAGCAATCGTTAGAATCCAGATGATTGAAAGTAATAATGGTCCATGTTGATGTCTCATTGGGATAAGGGCAATTGGTGTATAAGTCCCGGCTATAAACAGCGAAATAGCGATGTAATCAATTTTTTTAAATACTTTACTTGCTTTAGTAAATATTAGGCTGTGATATAGGGTTGATGCTAAATAAAGGAAGATTAGAGTTGTTCCAAAAATTAGTAATGACCAAAAACGATAGTTGCCACCCTGATAAAGGGCTTTGAGTATAAGAAATACCAGACCGACAATTCCAGCAATAGTTCCCAGCCCATGAGTTATAGCGTTGGAAATTTCTTCAATAAGAGAGGTGTAGTTTTCTCGGTTCATGTTTTCATTGTAAATGATAGGAATGTATAGATTGATGGTAGTTATAAAGACGAAATAAATGATTTATGTTTGTACTTATTTAAATATATTTATGGATGGTGTATTGATTTAATCTTTACTATAATTAATGTTTATGTAGTTTGGGTGTTTATAACTATGAATTACATCTCGCATAGAGGGGTTCACCAATTCTTTAAAGAAAATACTCTACAAGCATTTGAGCAGGCGATGGAAAATGGGTTTAATTATATTGAATTTGATATACGGAGACTGGCTGATGGAAATCTAGTTATTTTGCATAACTCAAAGATTAAAGGCATTCCCTTGCGATCTATTGATATATCTACATTAAGAGCGATTGATCCTGATGTGCCGTTGTTTGAGGAAGTATTGAGTAATATTGGTTTAAAAGTAAAATTAGATATAGAGCTTAAAGAGGAAGGTTATGAGAATGAAGTGATGACCTTAGTTCATAAATATATTAATGAAAGTCAATATATGATTAGTTCATTTCATCCGCGGAGTTTGATAAAAATACAAAAGCAGTTTCCATTAACTAAAGTCGGATTGCTTATTTCACGCGGGACATGTTTAAATCTCCTCTACTTACGTAATTTTAAATTAGTCTTACCTAAGTTGGTGTTAGTGAAATTGATGCCATGGATTTTTCGTCAACAATCAAAAGAAGTGATTGTGTGGGACATTACCAAAGCTAAGGATTTTCAAAAACTAATTACATGGTCCAATATAAGTGGAATTATTAGCGATAATGAAAGACCCCTGTTGCAATAAAGATAAATTAACCAACACGCTTGGTTTCGATGACTTGATATAAATTATCTTCAAATTCTAATTT
>CAYUGO010000087.1:0-4065 GCA_964444295.1 uncultured Gammaproteobacteria bacterium
AAATACTGATAGAAGTTAATTAGCGCGTACATTGCGTGGTAATTAGCGATTAAAAAGTATTGCGCATTACTATCACTATTAAGCTGTTAAATGAGAAGTATTTTTATAGTTTGTTCATGACAAGTTCGTTTGAAACTCCGATGCCGTGGTGGAAAGTTGTTGTCCGAAGTGTTCCTGAAGTAATGATGATAATTAGCTCTGTGTTGCTGGCTATTATTGGAATTGCATCAACGGTCTTTGCTATTGGAGCAACCATTATTGGTTTGTTGGGATTGGTTGCTAAGAGAAGACGTGGTGATATTTGACCTATTTGATGAGTTTTTCGTTGGGAATATAGCGATATATATATTATTTATACTTGTGATTGTTCCTTGGGCTTAGTCTATAATGAAACGGTATGAATGATTTGGCATTTTTTAAATTAGCAGTCCCTCGGGATAATGAATACACTCCTGAGTCAGCAGCGACGATGTTTTCATCAATGGCGTATTTGGATCGACCAAGCTGGTTAGGCGAGCGATTTTTTAATAAACCATTACAGAGGTTTTCGCTTGAAACAATTGTGGTAGATCAGAAAGTGTCTTTTTATGCGAGTATCAACAATGAGTATTCGAGTTATTGGGATAGTCAGTTTCAGGCTGCGTACCCTTTGGGTGTGGCATTGCAAACTGAAGTCGATCATTTGGAGAATTGGAAGGATAAAGATTTGCATGTGGCCCATATTGTGTTAGCAAAACCATATTATTTATTAGTTAAGACTTATAAGGAATTTGCAGATGTTGATCCGATGTCATTAATTTTGGGAGTATTGAGTAAGGCAAAAGCAAGTGACATGATTTGTTTTCAGATGGTGTTGACTGGGGCTGGAAATTGGAGGTCTTTGCCTGAACGAATGGTGAGTGAGGGAATTAAGAAAGCAGACGGAACTACTCAAGATGTCCAAGGAAAAAGTATTATCGCTACTAAACTACTTGAAAATGCATTTTGGTCTGGAATTAGGGTAGTATCAAGCAATCCTGATTCTTTGGCTGCGGTGATTAGTGCTTTTGGAAGTTTGGGACGGGGAGATGGTAATAGTTTTAAAATGATTAAACCAGCTTCCTGGAATAAGAAGAAGTGGTTGAGTGGTTTCTTTGAGAGAAGAATGGATGGGATACCTAATATGCAGGTATTAACCGTTAGTGAATTGGCAACTTTGTGGCATATGCCGAATGAAAATGTTAAGTTGCAGAATTTAACCTGGGCAAAGAATATGGAAACAGAAGCTCCTGATAATCTGCCAGTGTATGCTTTTTTGGATGAAGAAAAGCGTAAGAACGTGAATTTTTTTGCAAAGACTTTGTATCGGGATGATCAAATGGTGTTTGGAATTAAGAGAGAAGATAGGACGAGACATATGTATGTGATTGGAAAATCTGGGGTTGGAAAATCTACGCTTCTGGAAAATATGGCGATAAGTGATATGAAAAAAGGCGAAGGAATGGCTTTTTTGGATCCACATGGCAGTAGCGTGGAGCATTTGCTGCACTACATTCCTAAGCATCGGATAAATGATGTGGTTTACTTTGATCCTTCAGATACGGAGTTTCCTATTTCTTTAAATATCTTAGAAGTGACTGAAGCCGGACATCGGGAATTTGTAGCTTCGGGAATTGTATCGATTTTTAATAAACTTTATGGTCATTCGTGGGGACCACGGCTCGAGTATATTTTGCGTAATACATTATTAACTTTGACTGAAGTGCCAGGAACAACGTTACCTAATGTAATTGAAATGTTGACTGATGCAAATTATCGCAAGTATGTATTGAGTCGAATTTCGGATCCGGTGATGATTAAGTTTTGGAATGACGAATATGGGAGAATGGACCCCCGTAAGCAAATTGAAGAAGTGTCATCAATTCTTAATAAGGTGGGGCAGTTCGTGTCTTCGCCGTTGATAAGGCGGATAATCACGCCTTCTAAGAGCTCGATTGATTTTGAAAAAGTAATGAATGATGGGAAAATTTTGTTGGTTAATTTATCTCAAGGAAGATTGGGTGAGGATAATTCTGCATTGTTAGGTGCTATGATAATTACAAAGATACAGTTATCGGCAATGAGGAGGGCAAGAAACCCAGATGTTAAATGGAGAGATTTTTTCTTGTATGTGGACGAATTTCAGAATTTTGCGACAACCTCGTTTATTAAGATATTATCTGAGGCTCGTAAATATCGATTGGGATTAATTTTGGCAAATCAGTACGTTGAGCAAATTGAGGAATCAATTATGGCTGCAATTATTGGAAATGCTGGGACATTGGTGACGTTTTTGCTTGGTTCTCCTGACGCACAAAAATTGGAAAAAGAGTTCGCAGAAGTTTTTACTTACAATGATTTGACGCATTTGGGACGTGGAGAAGCGATTTTGAAATTAGCGATTGATGGACTGACCAGTCGGCCTTTTTTTATTAAAACGTTGCCGCCAGCAGCTAGTTCTAACCAGAATAAAGATAAAGTAATTAGAGTATCTAGGGAGCATTGGGCTTCAAAAGAAAAATAGGTGTTTATTTTTTGAGATATATGGAGTATTGTAGTCAATTGTGTGTTGGTGACTTTTTGTGGTTGACAATGAAACTAACAATAAGTTAACAATAAATATTGAGGTTAGTATATGGCAGTAACTTTTTCTGAATCAGTACCAATGGGGTGGCAAGCGGTGGATTTTGATTTGCCCAGTATTCAGGGTGATAAAGTGAGCTTGAGTGATTTTGAGAATAAAGCTGGATTGCTGGTGGTGTTTACTTGTAATCATTGTCCATATGCCCAAGCAGCGTGGCCTCATTTGGTAGAGCTTAATGGTGACTATGGGGATGAAATTGGGGTTGTTGCGATTAATGCAAATGATGATGAGAGTGAGCCTGATGATTCGTTTGAGAATATGCAGGAAGTAGTGGACGAATTTGGAGTTGAATTTCCATACTTGAGAGATGAAACTCAAGAGGTGGCTCATGAATATGGAGCTGCTTGTACTCCAGATGCATATTTATTTCGTAAGGTAGATGGTGGTGGGTTTGAGCTTTATTATCATGGAAGAATTAATGATAATTGGCAGCATCCGGAGTTGGTTAAGGAGCGAAGTTTGGAATTGGCGATTGAGTCGCTTATAAATGAAGAAGAGCCACCAGAGGAACAGTTGCCGAGTATGGGTTGTAGTATTAAGTGGAAATAGGAAAATAAAAAACCCTATGAAAGAAATCATAGGGTTTGGTGTTTTATTTAGGTTGTTTTTGAATATGCCCAACATGGATGACCTTTTGGTCAGAACTTACGATAGTAGTTATCGGTGGTTCTTTATTTTGTTCGATGATGGTCAAGCAGGCCGTTGGCAATTGGCTTGAAATGCGCCATTCTCCGTTTATATCGTTGATGGTAATTCGACAGAGGTCTCCAGGTTCGAGGGTTGACAGAGGTTTTGTAAGTTTTGGAGCAAAAAAAGTTTGCTTACTCACGAGCTTCCTTCTTTCGGTTGTTAAAGGTGCAAAAATTTTTGAAAACGATTTTGTATCGAATCTGTGGGCTTGTGAGGACTTGAACCTCAGACCTCCAAATTATCAGTTTGGCGCTCTAGCCAGCTGAGCTACAAGCCCGAAAATTATAATTTATTATATCAAGGAAAGTAGCTAAAGCTGGCTAGCCATCTTGGAGCTACAAGCCCGAAATTATTACTTGCTTATCAGGAATGTGATAAATTCCTAAGAAGGTTATTATAATAGATAAGCTGATTGATAGAAAGTCCAGATATGGGAATAGAGGTTTGTCATGATTGAATGGATTTTTTCAATTGACAGAGAAATGCTTTGGCTTTATACTTCCTTCTACCATTAGTCCAATGGTGAACCGTCGTAAATTCCACATGATTGCCCAAATAATTTATAAAGAATAATTTCTCTAGTTTTTGTAGAGAGGTTAGCGGTTTACCAGCAGACGATGCTGGTTTTTTATTGACAATTTAATAGGATTGACCTCGTAAACAAGTTTTTTATAAACTTGAAAATTAAGGGCCTGTAGCTCAGTTGGCTAGAG
>CAYUGO010000088.1:0-3855 GCA_964444295.1 uncultured Gammaproteobacteria bacterium
TTTTAAAATAGTAGTAGATATTTTGGGTCAAGAATTTTTTGCACCAGAATTGAACTTAAGGGTGAAGTTTTCATTGTTGATTGTTTGGGCATTAATTTTCTTAGCTGTAATTTTTAAATTAAATATTAAGAAGAAAAAATGAAAGGAGTATTAATATCTGGTTTTGTTTTTGTAATTATGTTTGCTGTATTTTTGATTAGTTTCAAAGATGGTCAGTGGAATATGATTGCTTGTAATGTTGGTCAAGGTGATGCATTTATATTACAAAAAGGAAGGTTTCAAATTTTGATTGATGGTGGGCCATCTCTGGAAAGATTGGTTGTATGTTTAGAAAGAACATTGCCAATATTTGATAAGCATATTGAAGTAGTTTTGGTTACACATGCTGATCATGATCACTATGGTGGATTTGTAGGTTTAGTTGACTATTATTCTCTGGGAGTTATATATCATAATATTAATAAAGATAAGGGAGATATTAATTACAATTATTTTTTAAGGTATATAGATAATAGTCTGAATAGATATACAAAATATAGCAAGGTCACTAATAAGCAAAAAGTATTATTTGAAGATGGGGCGTTACAAATGTATGTAAATTTAAATACTAGTTCTCAAGATTTAGATAATACTAGTAGTAATCAGCAAAGTATCGTAAGTATTTTTAATAGTGGTATAACATCAATATTATTTACAGCAGATAGTGATGCTTTGATGTTGAAAGATATAATTATGAAAAATAATTTATTCGTTGTGCCATATCAAAATCAAATAATTGTTGTCCCCCATCATGGAAGTAAAAGTGGTTTAGACCTTGGTTTGTTAAACATAATTAAACCTGCTTATTGTGTATTATCTGTTGGTAAAAATAGTTATGGTCACCCAAATCCAATGGTACTAGATTTAATCTCATCTGTAAAATGTAAGTTATTAAGCACATATGGTAATAAGTATGTTAAGGTTGCGTTATAATGCAATCCATATGTTTTAGTATTTTTGCTGTTTGTGAGATTTGCTTGATTTTTATTGTTAATATTTTTTTGTAATAAATTAATGATTAGTTATAATAACTGATAAATGTTATGTATAATTCTCGTAAAGTTTATACAATTGATAATTATATGATAAATATTAGGCTAAATTTGAATGTACATGATTAAATATTAGCTTGTTTATATCACTTGGTATGTTTGATTGATAGAATTTTATTAATGCCTTTAATAAGCAATAAATTGGCATCTTTTTGGATTTATATTTATGAGTGAAGTTTGCTAAAATAGGAGTATGTATTGGTTGAAGGTTATGATTTGTTTGGTATTATTGACGTTCGGTTTAGTGATAGATCCATTGTTTTTTATTGGTTTATTTTTTGTAGTTTATTTCTCAAATTTATTGGCAAGTAATTCATTAGTTGGAGTTTTATTATCTTTGGCGGTTTGGTTTAATACTAATATTAATATTAGTATTGTTGGTTTGGTTATAATAACCTCAATATTAGTAGATGTTTTTTTGAAAACAAGATTTAATTTTATGGCTCTTAGAGTTATTTATTTTAGTATTTTTTGGTTAATACTTTTTAAATATTTAGGATATGATGTGTTGAATTTGTTTTCTGTGTTATTTTTATTTATTTGGGTATTTGTAATTTATATAGTACGAAGATTGTATATTAGTAATGATATTAATGGGATATTTATTAATCGTCAATTCTAAGTATAATTGTGTATATGAAAAATCCTTTAATTGATAGAGTAGTATCTAAATATAATGACCAAAATGATATTGATCATTTAAAAGAAGTTGAAGTGGGAGGAGACTTGATGAATGAAATGGTTATGTTCCTTAAACCGGAGGTTTTTTTGAATAAATCAGATGATGATGTTAAGAAAATTTTGGATATGGTATTTGAGAAACTTGATAAATTTGATGTTGTAATTGATGGGGCTAGTTTAATTTCTGGAAATACATTGGCAAATCATGGAATTATGGATCGACATTATGGTTATATAAATGTAATGTCACGACGGGCATCAGCTGAGGTTGATGCGCTGATTCGCAAAGATGTTTTAGCTAAACTAAAACTAGATAATGAAGCAGACTATCCGATTTTGGGAGGCCATGAGTTATTAAATATGTATAATTTGGCTCCAAATGAATTGGATGAATTATGGAGTAGTAGTCCTTCGACTAAAGTTAAGAGTGGTTTTTATGTGAGGCCATTCGAGATCGAAAGGAAAAATTATATTTTGGTAAATGGTTTCCACCCACAACAATTGGCTCATTTTACGAATAGTGATCGAAAAATGTTAGTGATGTTGGTTAAATCTAATGTTGATTGGGCAGTATTGCGGAATGATATGGTGGGTAATACTTTTCCGGAGCAAGCTGTTTTGGGTTCAATAAGAAGAACTGCATATGAAAATGCACATGATTATGGATTTGAGAGTGTTTCAATTTCTAATAACGTTGTTCATTTATCTGCGGGGCCGACTGAGGCTTTGTTTGAAATTAATAATTTTTTTAAGCCTTTGATTGGTTTGGACATACAGGTTAATCAGCCCAAATTAGTTAATTTGTTGGCAAATGAGGGAATGCCACTGGATGATGTTATGGAAATATTAGATAATCCTTATATTGAATTAGAAGATTTACATGGGGATTTGCATAGCCTTATGGAACATCGGAATTTGGATGAAGCAGTTGAATTGTGGAGAAGGTATAAAGTACGGTAATGATTGGCAATTCTCTTATCAGGTTAAGATAGTGAGTGATATGACGCTGTGAATTGGTTTATTTATAGCCTTTTTGTCGGAGAGGCGGGATTTGAACCCGCGACCTCCACGTCCCGAACGTGGCGCGCTACCATCTGCGCTACTCTCCGTATTTGGTGCCAGTACCGGGAATCGAACCTGGATTTGCCGCTTAGGAGGCAGCTGTTCTATCCGTTGAACTATACCGGCGTTTGTATGAAGGCAATTATATAATAATGGTTATCTAAATATCAGTGTATACAGATTGGGAATGGGGGCTTGTACCGGATTTAGAGTTGTAGCGATTATAAGTTTGTTGTCGGAAGGATGAGGGAAGACATCTAATGAGGTTACGTTTCCTGAGTATATGACTGATTCATTGGTATTATCATATTCAATGATACTTATTTGGTTGGGTGTTGATTTGATTAAATGACGAGAAGTGGGAAACCATTGATATTTAGTATTTCTATCTGCCTTTTCTATGGGAAGTGAATCAATTAGGAAATTACGATCTTCTTTGGTGTCATATAGGTATAGGTTATTTGGTTGCAGATCTCTTGTTTGTGACTGGCTTGAGGCTGCAAGAATTGGGTCGATGTAATGGTCTGCAAGGGTGGCACTTGCTGTGGCGACGTAGAGTATTTTGGTTTCGTCAGGTGAGAAATTTATTTCTGCGGCTACAGATGAGATTAGTGAAGTGAGGTCTGGTTTAAGATTGATTAGTTGTTGCTTGGTTTTGAGGGTTTGTTCTATTTGCCATTCATTTAGAATTGCTGAGTAGCTGTTAGAAATATTGGTTAAATTAGAAGATTTTTGTTGTTGGTTTATGTCGATTAGATATGCAGATGTATTTATATCTGTTGAAGGCGGAAGAGTTTTTTTTGAGATAGTGGTGGTTTTGGCAATTGGTGTTTTGCATAAAGTTATAATTTGACGAGAGTCATAGCTCCACAAGAATTCACAATTTTGCCAATCATCTCGGACTGAGCCAGAGACGATTTGTTTGGGATCACGGCTAAATCCCAAAGGTAGGTCGGTGAGTTCCAGTAGCCAGATGCCTGTCTTGGTATCTGTAAGCTTGGATGAAGAGGTGCTGGGATTT
>CAYUGO010000089.1:0-3846 GCA_964444295.1 uncultured Gammaproteobacteria bacterium
TAGATGGTTTTGCTGCATAAATTTATTTCTCCACAAAGGTTGCTTGATATATTTTAACCTTTTTTACACAACAGAAACAGCTTAACAAGGTCTCCAAATCCCTCTGCTTGATAAAGAATTAATCACTTTTATCAATGATCCAGCAAGTTGATCGTTAACGACCTCATGGGCTAAATTGAGGTGATATAGCATCTCTGCGATAAGTAGCACGAATTTTTGGTCAGCACGGTATTCCATATCAAGAGGCAAGTTTAAAAAATCATATTCTTTAATATTCAGGAGTCTCGTCCGTCCCAACTCCCAAACTGGATGAAGTTTTTCAAAATAAGGATGAGATGATGTTCCCAGGATGAATCCTCGGATCGCTGCCAAAGCTGGATACTTTATCTCATCACTTGCTTCTGGAGCCTTTATCACATCAACCAGAAAATCTATTAATGCGTTATGAGGTCCGATCCCATTATCCTTGAAATCAAGCACATCTCGAATACAATTTTGTACTGTTTCATTTGGATTAGACAAATTATCTAAGATTATTTGATAAACAAATTCGTTAGCAATATCCATTTGAATTGCGTTGCTTATTATCCAGCTCGAAAAGTTATAATCAATAACATTCCGTTGCTCTGGAATTGCCAACATTACACCAACAGCGGTTCTTACAGTTTCATCGTTCTTCTGAATCTTTGCAATAGAAGTGTAGATCACATCTAATGTGATTTTTTCAGGGGATGGCATGATGGATCTGATCAAGGCAGTAATTATGAGAGGAATTAAATCTTGAGGAATTTCTTTCCTCAACAAACCATTTTTAATAATTATGAGATCAGTTTCATCAAAACGTCTCGAATATTTATTACGCTGTTTATCTAGCAAACTTTTGTATAAATCTATTTCCATTCTATATTTCCTCTCAGGAATTTTTTGTCGCTTTTATATTGGATTTGTTTGATCCGATAACCGAGTAGACTTGGATCATAATAAATGTGAAAGCATATGTAATGCAGATCAGTCCCAGTTTATTGAGCGTGGATATCTATACGTCCACCCTTCTGAATAGCTAGGGCGCCAAACTATCCAATCCATATCAACTGGTTTAACCAAAAAATGGAAGAATAAAGTGGAATCGCCTCTGGCCTGATCACAATAAACTATTTGTGATGTATTAATAAAAGCTGCTGTTAATTTATTGTCGATAATTTTAAAATTCTTTATTTCAAAATCATACTTATGAACAAAGTAAGATTTTTTCTCCAATTCAGATAAGATCTTTTCAACAGGACTTTCACATGGGAGAGTGGCATTTTTCTTTAACACCGCAATTATCAAGTCACCATTGCATGCAGTGTAATGATCTTGTTTGTCTTTTAATGTAAAACTCCAATTAAGCCAACGCCCTACTTGAGTGTTTTTTGTCCACCCCCCATCAATTACATGCCTTGGTCCACTTGGCCATAAACTAACGTTGTCAATATAGACTGGAGGATTAGTATTTATAGATTGGATTTCTTCTGACTGGATAGTCCCACAATGCAAACAATATGTACTTGCAGATGGAATTACTCCATTACATGATTTGCAATGAACAATAAATGCCCCTTGCTGTGAACTATTTGGCTGCTCCCTACCACAAAACGGGCAAAAATTAAAATCTTTTTCGTTATAGCTCACTCCACAACCTTCACAAATGGGCATATCTAACATCCTTTCGAGTCTTCAACTTTATGTTTAACCTTAATATTTCTTGAAAGCAGGGTCATTTGATGTGGGAAGAAAAATTTTATAATCAATTTTATATTGGGTACCTGGGTAGATAAAAAAACAAGCTATTTCGGAACTAAACAGACGGTCATTATGAAATAAGACTGTAAGAACCGGTATTTCACTGTCTATCATAAGCTTTTGGAACGTCCATGAATATGCTATATTACGAGCATGAATAATTTGCGAGAATTCCAATAATAACTCTTTATATATGTCCAGGATACTTTTTATATTTTCACCACAATCAATAGGGCCATGTTCCAAAAAATCTATTGAGAAGAAATTCTCTTCCCCTTGTAAATCCCAGCCTGAGAATTCCCTATTTGCTGTATCAGTATCAAGCGGATATGCCCAACTGGCGTTTTGGTCTTTACCACGCATTACGATTTTCATGAAGGATTCACCATTTGTCTTTTGGTGTCCAACAGAAAACTTGACCAATCGCTCGGCAAATGCATTAGGATGTTCCCTGATTTTGTGCGTTAGCATAATCGCTTCTTCACAAGTAAGTTCTGGTGTTAAGCGAGATAATAATGAAATTGTGCTGAAGATTGTGTAAGACATTTTTCCACCCCGGAGCAGAACGTTTTAGAAAATAGAAACCACTTTTGTTATTCTATTTGCCGCTTGAAGTAGAGAGATTGGTATCCCACGCCTGCAGCAAGTGAAACATGACCTTCGCCAACCATCTCCCAACCTTCCTGACCTAAAAGCGCAATAATCGAGGCGATATAACCACCCTCAGTTACATTCCGCATTCCTTCTGGTCTTTGGGATGATGCTTTATTGCTTAAATCCACAGTTTTACTGATACCTCGCGTTCCAAAAAAGTATAGTTTGGGATAATTTGCGCTAAAACCGTTGTTTGTATCGATTCCTGTTATTACACAATACTCCCATTTTTGCATAAAACCTCCTATTCCCATTTGTTCTGCCTTAATTTATTTAATGTTCGTAAATGTCGCCAGTACTCACCTTGCTCTTCGTGTCTCCAGTAGAATTTGATTTCTTTACCATTACACTCGAGATTTCCCGGCCTATCTAATCCCATCTCAGACAAGAAGAATTGAAGAAAATCAGCAAACTCAAAAGCACTATAAATAGGATTGTTTATTAAGTAATATATATAGTTTCCTGTCTGAAGAATATATAATTGCCGATAAAATTCCTCAGGCACATAAATCAAGGGCCTCTCATCGATTGGTGGAATTTCCAACTCACCTGTTGGTCGAAAATCTATTTTAATGGCTCGAGTAAATAATTCTGGATTCAGCACCTGTGTATTATGAAGAAACACATTTATCTCTCGGTTCTCTGCTTGACACTTAAAGTGGTTTGGTAAATAAAAGCCATCACCTACCGATACGCCTAGTATTTGCTTATAGCCCTTTGGCACTTCGACTATCCTATGATTAGCCGCTAGTTTTCTTACGTCATTTGTTGCTAGATGGTATTCATCAATAAATTTCTTCGGATTAGTGATTATGTTTGAGGAATGTATGACGGTTGAAAGCTTAATCAAATTTGGACGAATCTGTTCAAATGATTTATTTCTAACATTATTGGTTTTCACATCTTCGATTTCAACTAATAATTTGGCAAATAATTTGGTGTTTTCAGCATCTAGCTCATCTACACTTTGAGAATTTACATCTATGTTTATTTGGTCTAAACTAATTATTGTTTTGTTAAAAGAGTCAAACTGCTCTTTATTCTCAGCTTCAAGGGTTAATGCATCAATAATTATTCGAAGATGGGTATCATCAATTTTACCTTGACCGATTACTTCTGATGACAACTTTAAAGCATAGTCCCTTGCGCTTTGCAGAAGTTGTGCGGTGAAAAAATGTGAAAAATTTGGGAATTTTTCAAGATACTCTTCTCCAAAATTAGAAGATATATTCCGTAACAATGAAGATGAAAATGGTTCAGTCTTTAATAGTTGTGGAAGCAAGAGCCTAAATACCGAGTGTTTGCCCATTATTAAAATTCCTAATAGTCAGAGGAAATTTTTAAGTTTGATTTGATTGTAGGGATCTCGGATAATTATATAATAAGAATTATTTCAAGGTGTCATTAAGG
>CAYUGO010000090.1:0-3804 GCA_964444295.1 uncultured Gammaproteobacteria bacterium
AGGAATTTGAGAAGTTCAGGGAGGACTAGTTGTTAATCAAGCCAGCAGCGCAAATTTGCGCTGCTGGCTTTTCTTTTTTGATTTACAAATCGTTACAAAGACAAGCCCTCAGGTCGACTCTGAGAGCTTGTATGAAATTAGAAGCTTTAGTTATCAAAACTTCTGCCTCCCATTCTCATTCCCATTCCGCCTCTGCCCTTTCCTTCGCCTCTATTGCCCCCTCCTAGGATTAAGCTTATATCAATACCATTTTGGTCTGCCCATGATTGAAGCTCATCATGATGTTGCTGCATAGAATCACGATGTTGTTGAGGAGTAAGCGAGTCATCCTGATTATCATGAGATGCGATCAATTCTTGATGCTTAGTGAGAATCAACTGTTTTTGATTTTCATTTATTTTACCGTCGGTTACGGATTGAGTTAAACGATCCTCGAAATTTGATTGCATCTGAGTTCGATGTTCTGCTCGGTTTTCATCGAAAACTTGTTGAACATCTTCTGTTTTAAGATTAAATTTAGTTGCAATCTTAGCTACTATAGAATCTAATCTAGATGTTTGGGTTTCTGCCCTGACCTGCCCTGCTCCAAAAACTACAGCGCTGGATAAAGCGATAAGTACTGCTGCTATTGTTAGTTTTTTCATATTGTTGTTCACCTCCTTTCAATAATTACTTTAGGGGATGAACCTGAAAAAATGCTGAGTTAGAAATCTCTATTTGCTGGATTTCGGAAGTGGAAAGCGGACGGTGATACACGTCCCCTGATCAAATTTACTAGTTACTGTAATCGTTCCTTTGTGATAATTAACAATTTGTTTAGCAATAGATAATCCTAATCCATAGCCTGAGTTAGAAGTCTTGGTTCTAGCTTGTTGTGATTGATAAAAACGATCAAAGACAAAAGGTAAATCTTTCGGAGAAATGCCAATGCCATGATCTTGGATTACTACATCAACATATTTCTTATATGTGTGAAGAGATACATCTATACTACTAGACTTGGATTGACTATACTTGATGGCATTGTCAATTATGATGGTAAACAATTGAGTAATACTCTGCTTATCACCTATTATGTTGGTTAATTTGGGGTTGAAGTTAACTTTAAGATGGTTTAGTTTGAGTGATGATGAAAAGTTATTGATAGTAGTTTGAATTATTGAAGAGATATCAAGTAGTTCAAAAGATGACTCATTATTTGCATCATAACGTGATAATGTGAGCAATGATTCTGAGAGAGATTGCAGTTTATTAACTTCGGAGATGCTTTCTTTAATTAAATTACTGCCATCTTGTTTGGTATTTTTGGGGTCACGGAGATAAACTTCGAAGGTAGTTTTGAGAGAAGCTAGTGGAGTCTTGAGTTCATGGGCCGCATCGGAAATAAATCGATTCTGTTTTCCTATCATTTTTTCAATAGGAGAAAGTGTCTTGCCGGCGAGAAAAAAACCTAAACCTCCAGAGATTACTAACACAGAACTATTAAAAATAATTAAATAGATAATAATTCTATGTTTTGTTTCACTAATCAATTCGGGATCTAAAAAATAATTTGCCATCAGGCCCCGTGGTAGTGATTGATAATTGGGTGGCTGAGTATTGGGAAGGGAAAAAGGATTAGGAGCACGCCGTTCGATACGAAGCTCGTGCATATGAGAAATACGATCTATTTCGCGAGTTAAGGATTGATAAATTATTAGGCTAAAAGATAAAGAAAGCATTGTAACGATGAGCAAATACCATGCGGTGAGTTTGATACGAGCACTGGTAAACATATTAGCTTAATTTGTATCCAAAACCTCTAACTGTTTGAATTAAATTGGGTAAGTTCGGGAAAGGATGATCAATTTTTTGGCGTAGATTTTTGATATATACCTCAACTGTATTGGGCAAAATGTCAGCATCATAATCCCAAACATGACTTACTAGATGATCTTTACTCAGAACTTTTCCAGGATGACGGATCAGATATTCAAGTAAGGCAAATTCTTTACTGGTAAGGGAGATTAATTTACCAGCTCGAGTGACGTTTGCAGTTGAGGCATCAAGAGTTAATCCTTGATACTCAAGTATTGGATGATCAACTTGTGGAGGTCGGCGAATTAAGGCTCGCAATCGAGCTAATAATTCTTCGAATTCAAAAGGCTTACTGAGATAGTCATCTGCTCCGCTATCTAGCCCTTGGACTTTGTCTTGAGTTTGAGTTTTGGCGGTAAGCATGAGAATGGGAGTAGAAATTTGGTTTTGGCGAAGCAATTGGCAAATCTGGGGGCCGTTTTTATTTGGTAACATCCAGTCTAAAATGATGACATCATATTCGTCAGTACCAGCAAAGTCATAACCACTATCGCCATCGTAAGTTACGTCCACGATATATTTTTCTAACTCCAAACCCTTTTTGATGGCATTAGCAAGCCGAATTTCATCTTCGACAACTAAGATCTTCATATTACTATTATAGTCTTTACTCTGAATAAGAGCTGAAAGTGAAAAATATTTGTAATCTTTATACTTATTTTGAGATATGAAATAATAGAGAAAATAGTTTCTATGCAATGGAAAAAATTCTCATATTATGCAGAGCATGATAAACCTTATTGGATACCCTTAGACTTGAATCTCCAAATGCCTAAAAACAGCATTTTACCAATTGATCAACAACATTTTTTGGCCTTCATACCATGGGAAGATAAATACTTTGATTTAATTCCTGATGATTTGAAAATATTTTTTGAACATATTAAAGATAAATTGTCTGTAAGAACAACTGATGTCCATACTGCGGTTTGTTTGGGAATGATTGATCAATATCTGAGTAAATTTCCTGAAGCTAATCGCCAAGTCGTGGGATTGGCACTCATTTTGCATGATGTTGGGTGGAGCAATCTAACAGAACAAGAAATCGCCCTGAGTTTGGGTGTGAGTGGACTTCAACTAACTAATCAAGCAGTCGCTCCAAAACTTAAACATGCTGTTTTGGGTCAAAAAATATCTAAAGAGATTTTGGATACTTATAAATTCAATAAACCTCTTAATGAAAACGAGATGCAATTGATATTACAAGCGATTAGATATCACGATGAGCCATGGGAGATTAAAAATGAGGACAATGAGATCCCGATTGAGGTTAAACTTCTGGTAGATCTTGATCATATCTGGTCTTTTACATATCAGAATTTTTGGCAAGATACAGCAAGGAAAGGTGTTGAACCTGAAGAATATGCTGATAATCTGGAGGCTGATACTGATTCTTACTTTATTAGTGATTTTGGGAAGCAAAAGGCAAGAGAGTTATTAAAGGATCGCAGAGATGAGATTAATGATCTAAAGGAATTTATTGCACGAAATTAATATGACGTTCATCAAATATATAAGGGAGACTTTTGGCATTGAGAAACCAGGTCATGTCAAATGGTCACATGCTGTAAATTCGAAGGAAAAACTATTAAGTACATTATTAGATCCTTCTGTGATGGTAATTGAATCGGATATTAGTAGAGGTAACAGAAATGAAGTTATTTGTGCTCATCCACCTGATACGGAAAGTGACCTGACTTTGGAGCAGTTGATAAATGAAATCGACAAAACAGACAAAGCTATTAAACTCGATTTCAAGGATCCTACAGTTGTTAGAGATAGTTTGGAAATGATTAAGTCACTTAAGTTATCTGATAGAACGCTGTTGAACGCAGATATCCTGCAAGGGAATGGTGCAAGTAAGTCCAAATTTGATGCAAGAGAATTTGTTGATGTATGTAAAAGAGAAATTCCAAAAGCTAATTTATCATTAGGGTGGACTAGTGT
>CAYUGO010000091.1:0-3732 GCA_964444295.1 uncultured Gammaproteobacteria bacterium
CTGAATAGAATAATAGAAGTAATACTGATAGTGATTAAAATAATGATTGTAATATATCCATTATTTATTAATTTATTTTTCATAGATTATTTTTTAGATTTCTAATTTGTGATGATGACTCTAAATAGTATGCAGTTTCTGTATGGTCAGGTCGAGGATTGATGGTGAGGGAAATTGTAACTAGCTTAGTATCAAGCAAACGAGCAGGGGCAGGAAGGGGATTATTAGTTGTATCTGAAGGCCAGTTTCCATTATAGTATCGGAAAATTGGGTTACCTGTGTTTACTATGTAATCTATAACCAATGTGATTTTTTCGTTACTTAATGAATAGGTGGCAGGAGTGCCAGTAGGATTGATGACACCGCGATTAAGCTTATTGTCTTGAAGGAAATATCTGATTCTCTCGGTAGCTGTGTCATTGTCGATATTAGCATAGAAGATAATTTCATTGTCGTTGGCTAACTGGATAGGATACGCGCCAGTTGCAGCTGGACGGGCATTGCGGAGTTCTCTGCTTATAGCTTGAATCGCGATATTCGCTTCATTGTATGCTTGGCTATTAAAATTGATGGTTCTTTGGTTATCTGCTAGGGATCTTTGGAGATCGAAGATTGCGATAAGTAATATGCTGCTGACGGCAATACTTACTAATATTTCAATTAATGATAAACCTGATTTATTGTGTGAGTGGTACATATTTATTGATGATTGAGAACAATTGATTGAAAAATGTTTCCATTGATTGTTGCGGAATTGGTAGAGATCTCGTAATTAGGGGCAGCAACTTCGAGAGTGTAACTACCGAGAGTGGGTACTTGGAAAAAAGTGTATCCGTAGAATCCATCATTTTCTGAGCCTGTGAAATTGATTTCTTCAAATCCAGAGGAGTTAGTTAGTTTAGCTTCGGCTGATGCTATGGCAGTCCCTGAAGCATCTTTGACTAATGTTGAGAGAGAATGAGGTGGTGGTGCGATTGAAGTTATTTTGATTTCTTTAGTTTCGTTGGGGATGATGGTTATTGGCAATAGAGGATTGGTGCCGGCGACTAGATCGCCATTGAGATTAATAATTTGGTATGTATCCCACTCAAGGTTAAGTGTTAGACGACCATTACTATCTGTAGTTACACTTTGAGAATATTTATAAACGGGGTCTCCGTTAACATCTGTTCCAAGTGTTTTTTGACCTGTGATTTGGAGTTGGGAGTTTGGAAGGGGATTTTGGTTAGGATAAGAGAGCGTTTGGAATGTAGTATTGGAGATTTTGTCAATTGCAAAACTAACTTGAGTTAGTTGATTTTCTAAGACTGTTTGGAATGGTGTGTTTGGATTGGCGACTTCTGAAGTGCTGATGGTTTTGTCGGTGGAGTAGTTGTTTTTGGAAACTGTTATTTGGTAACAGGAAGTACAGATTGGAGCTCCTGGGAGGATGAGGTTGCCATCGTTGTCAGTGAAAAGATTTAGATCGATAGGTGGGCTAGTGGTAGTAGTTTTGATAATTATGTCAGCTTGAGGAATAGGTTGGCCAGTGGAATCAAAAACTAGAATAGCTAATGTGCCTCCCCCGACAATTGATTCAACTCCTTTGGGGACAATGTTAGTGAGTAAGGTAATTCCCTCTGAGTTTGTAAATGGACCGTTCCAAGTAGTTTTGACTCGGATTTTTTTGTAGTCTGTAGGAAGTAAATCTGAAGGAACTGTACCATCAAACGGGTCGTCAATATAAATGATACTAGTTTTGATGGTGTATGTTTGATTATTTATAATTCGTGTTTGAGTTTGGAGAATTGGTCCTGCTGGAATGCCGCCTTGGGTGCCGACTTGGTCATAGGGAAGATTCCTAATCGTTTCGATTTGTTGGTTAGATAGTGCTCGAGCGGTGGCTTGTGAACGAGATAATCCAATAAATCGGTAAGTAGTGGTGATGAGTGTAAAGAAGGCATGAATAATTATGCCAAAGATTGCGATGCCGATAATTATTTCGAGATATGAGAATCCTTTTTTATTTTTATCCACATAGTCATTATGCAGATATTGGAGAGTCTGCGCTAGTCTCTTAGGTATATTGCATGAAGATAATTGAGAAGATGGCGATGGCAAGAATGATGAGAATTGTAATTAATATGGCAGTAATAAATTTGAGAATTTTAACTGTATTGTCTTTAGGTTCTGTATCTTCAATAGTTAATGTAGAATACTTGGGAGTTGCGGTTGGTGTTGATGTAATGGGAGTAGGGTTCCAATTGTTAACAGGAGAAGTTTGGACTGGAGGAGAAGGTGGGGTTATGCGTGCCGGTGTGAGGGGTGGAGTATCGGGTTTGTATTCTTGATTTATAGATGAAGGTTTTTGAGTTTGAGATTGGATTGGTGTTGGTGAAGTTTCGATAGAAGATAGATTTGGTGGTGTGGGATTACTGTTGAGATAACTTGGTTTGGGATAATCAAAATTAGGGATATATGTTGATGGTGTTGGGGAGCTGGAGGGGATATTGGGTTTGGGAAGAGGTGAGAGTGTTTTGTAGTCTTTGTCGCTTAATGATGTGGCTTGGGCGGAATTTCCGTTATTAGTATTTGTGGAAGTAAATGGTTTGAAATTAGATGTAGGAGGTTGTGAGTCAGAAGAATTGTTGGCATTAGGTCGAAATGGTGTAGGTGTTGGAATCTGGGTGATTTTTGGTAAAGATGAAAAAGGGTATGCAGAAGTTGCGGAAGTCGTTGGTTGGGTTGTTGGGGATGAATTAGTATCTGAATCTATGGGTGCATCGGTGATTTGGTATGAATCGGTAATCTCAGCTCTTTTGTACATGCGACGATTGCTGGGTGAACGATAGGATTTGATTTTGCCTTTCTTTTCCCATCGTCTTAGGGTATCTCTCGAGACTTGGAGGATGTCTGCTGCTTCGCCAATGGTTATCCAATCAGTGTTCATAGTTGCATACTATTTATAATATGTGCAGTAGATAACGTCAATATGCTAAATTATTGAGAGATTTTATCGTGTATTATTGCTATATGAGTTTAAATTCTCGACAACTTAGGGATATTATGGTGCCTAATCCTGAGGAACGAATGGAAGTTGTGCATCGTAGATTAGATATTCAAGTTGTTTTGCATGATGTGGTGGATACATATAATGTGGGCAGTGTTTTTCGTTTGGCTGATGCTGTGGGGGTTAGTAAAGTTTGGTTGTGCGGGAAGACTGAGTGTCCTCCAAATCCTCGAATTGATAAATCTTCAGTTGGAACACATCGTTGGGTTGATTGGAGTTATGTGGATAGGACGATGAGCGTCATTGAAGAGATAAAAATGAGAGATCCAAATATCAATGTTGTTGCGATTGAGCAATCAGAAAAAAGTGTGGGTTTGATGAGCGTTGAATTAGAACTGCCGTTAGTATTAATAGTAGGAAATGAAACTGATGGGATATCAGATGAAGTGCTTGAGTTATCAGATACTATTATAGAAATGCCAATGAGAGGAATAAATAAATCATTAAATGTGGTGGTTTCGATGGCGATGGTAATAGCAAGAATCGGGAGCTTGATGAAATGAATCCCTTATTGGTGGGAATATTTGAGAAGGTGGAAGGTTAAGCGGTGGGAGGGTCGGATTGCTATTTGTAGACTGATTAATTTTATTAACTATTCATATTTTGGTGTAGTTTTATTTGAAGACATATAAATATAGTTGTGTTACAATATCCGAACGTACTTTGACAGTTTAATAGTGATA
>CAYUGO010000092.1:0-3692 GCA_964444295.1 uncultured Gammaproteobacteria bacterium
TCATTACTTTGACAGTGGAGCTTCCACCTTCGACAGACCATCTATCTCCATACACAACCAGATATTTATTTCCTGCAATAATACTTCCTTGAGATAATAAGAAATCTAATCCATATCTAACCTGAGATTGCTCAACGGCAGTGTCTCCGTTTTTCTGACTATCATATACAAAGGCATACACACCAAAACTTAAGCTCAGACTCCTAGCAACTTTTACACTTGGACAAACAGCAAAAATAGGTAGTCGAGGTCGGAATTTAGATAAAACTCTAGCCGTTAATCCTGTATGCGTAAAAACTACAAACCCATCTAGTGGTACATCGCTATGCCTTCTCATTGATTGATATAGATCGTAAGCTGATTCGGATAACAACTCTGTCTGAGTTTTGAGCTTAAAATGAAAATGAGTTCTTGTATCAGTAAATTGTCTAATTTCATTAAATGTCACCGTTTTTTTCATCACTTCGATTGCTTCCATAGGATAAGCACCATTAGCACTTTCGCCAGATAGCATTACAGCATCCGAAAAAGTATACGTAGCAGTAGCGACGTCAGATACTTCAGCCCTGGTAGGAAAAGGACTTTCGATCATACTTTCAAGCATTTGGGTTGCGGTTATGACGGGTTTTCCAAGCTCAACGCACTTTGCAATAATTAATCTAGTGTAATAGGGAACTTCTTCAAACGGCATTTCTACGCCCATATCACCTCGAGCCACCATCACACCATCAGTTGCATCAATTATTTCATCCAAATGTTCAATCGCCTGTGGATTTTCAATTTTGGCAATTATTTGTGCAACTATATTTCGTTGACGCATTTGTTCTCGCAAAGTCTCAACATCAGCTCTATTCCGAACAAACGATAGAGCAACAAAATCAATCTTAGCTCTAGCTGCCAAATCTAATCCTAAGTAATCTTGCTCTGACAAAACATCCAACGGAATGTTTGCTCCAGGTAGATTAAGCGTTTTACGGTTTTTCAAAAAACCATCCTGTAATGGCTCCAAAAACGTTTTGTCATTCTCCCGATGAGCAGTAAACCTAAATGCTCCATCATCAGACAAAACTAATTGTCCAGTTTCTAAATGGGCAATAATCTCAGGTTGAGTCACGCTAATTGCATTAGTTTCGTCTCCATTAAGTTCCCCAATCATTTCCACCCATTCGCCTTTTTTTAATTCTATCCCAGTTCCATTTGTCCGCAACCTAATTTCGGGACCTTGCAAGTCAAGCAATGTTCCAATTTGCAAATTTTTTTCACTTGCAATCTTCTTCACTCGAGCAATTCTTTCTTCGTGCCACGGAATGTCAGCATGTTTAAAATTAAATCTAACTACATTAACCCCCATATCGAGCATCTGTGCAATTTTATCTTCATCATCACTCGCAGGCCCAATAGTAGCAACAATCTTAGTAAGTTTCATGGCAGTATTTTTTTTAGGCAACGTTTTCAGGAATTATAACTGCCGCTATAACATAAGCGATAATTCCAGGGACAAAACCAGTAATCGCAGTCACGATAATCCACAAAAAGCGAACTATTGTCGGATCCATATTTACGTAGTCAGCCAGTCCGCTACACACCCCCGAGATCATGCGATTCTTACCTTTGGATAATTTTTTTACTTTGCTTTCCATATTTCATAACTATATCACTCTTAACGAATTGCTTCAATTATCGTTTAACAAATATGATCCCAATTAATACTTATTTTGTTTCATATCAAATCAATGAAAAGCTTCTTAGAATAGTTTAAATTCTATTTTTAGATTTTATTCTCGATTTAATAGAAACAATTTACTTCGAACCAAGTAAGAATAAAAGCTCATAAGTAATGCATTTACAAATCCATGTGATCCATCCCTAATACCTTGTCGGATAAAATAATTTTGGATGAATTTACCCAATGGATAAATGATTATTGTCATCCAATTAGATTTTTTCGCATTATCAAATAATTCTTGAGCTCTTAATGTTGAATAAAAATTAAGAGCACTAATCATGTCATCGATATTTTTATGCGGATTATGTTCGATCGGATTTTCTAACTTTCCAACCCGACCATTGATCTCCCACACCTCATGGACCTTATTATGAAATTTTCCGCTATTAGTTTTTGCTAACCTTATTTCATCAAAGCTTCCTGGATCACCATATTTTAACAATTTCCCAATAAACCAGTCAGATCGCTTGAATCTGTATCCGTGGTATTTCTCATTTTTGATTGATCGTTTAATTTCATTAGCTAATTTTTCACTTACGATCTCATCCGCATCTATGAATAGGGTCCATTCAGTTTTGACATTGTCTAACCCAAAATTTCTCTGTCCCGAAAAATCATTATTCAATTTTCTTCTAATTATTTTTGCACCATGTTTCTTCGCAATCTCATTACTTTTGTCAACAGATTCATCATCAATAACCAAGATTTGTTCACACCAAGATAAAGATTCCAAGCATTTTGATAGTAATTCATCTTGATTCTTAACTAAAACAATTGCGGTGACATTATTATCATTCATATTCATAACCTATTTTCTCATATTCAACTTACTATATATAAGCCCAGAAACATAGCCAATTAAAGTAACCCAAAACAAACAAATTACAACAATAAGCACAGTTATAATGGGAATTCTTTTAAGCAAATCCGAGTTTATTTTAAGCTTCGCTGCTTGATAAAGCCACCAAAGTAATAACAAAATTACTGATATTAAAATAAATTTGTACCTAAAAGCAGAAACAAAAAAAACAATACCAAGCAAAAATAATTTCATCCCATATCTAAAAGCATGTGGCGAATCCATTCCGGCAAGTCCATCCCCATAAGCATACATAAAAAAAGTTTTCAATAACTTAGAGAATTTTTTGGGTGGAGACCAGTTCACCAATGCATCAGGAGCATTGGTGTGTTTTAATTTACAGGATTTTAATTTCGCTACAAATACCAAATCTTCAGCTGTGTTTAATTCATCGAGATATCCTCCAGATTTTACCCAAGCATTTTTTGTAATTGCCAGCGACCTAGAAGATGCTAGGTAATCTTCGTAAATACTTGATGGTGTATGTATAGTTAGAGCGGTAGCGACAACTGAAAAATTAGACATCTTATCAGTATTAACTCTATAGTTACCAGGAACCACATCAGCAATACCTTTGATAATTGGAAGTGTAATTTTTTCTAGCCATTGTTTGTCCAGCACACACCCGGCGTCAGTCAGAGCAATCACCCCGTACTTAGACATACTTATCGCCTTATTCCTACCTTGTGAGCGGGTAGAATTTGGTAATTTAATTAAACGAATTTTATATTTACACTTTTCCTTAAATTTTTTAATTATATTAAGGGTATCATCAGTCGAACCGCCATCAACTATTATTACTTCATCAGGTAACTTGTTCTGGGCATCAATCGAACGCAAGAGTTGAACGATACTATCTTCTTCGTTTTTTATAGTAAGACACAATGAGGTTTTTTGCATATGACAATTGATCAAATAAATAAATTATAGTCAATGTAAAAGTAACTTCAGCCCACGAAAAGTGTTTGTAAAAGAAATATTTTCTACTTTGAAAAAAAAATCTGCTTCTTTCTTTATCTCCAATATTACTTCCATGTTTAATATGAAATATACTATATTTACTTATTATATAATAAAGTAAACAGTTAAATAAAATCATGCAAGGCA
>CAYUGO010000093.1:0-3682 GCA_964444295.1 uncultured Gammaproteobacteria bacterium
CATAAAGCCAGATCGATTGGCAAGTCTTTCCCCAGACTGTTTTGCCAAAGCGGGGAATCTGATAAACGCGGCTTCAAAACCTTCACTAAGAAAAAAGGCATCGCATCTTTTCCCAGATGCGATGCCTTTTTCATTCACTTTTTTACTCATCCCTTGGCGCTGCCATTAGTCGATGGGTCGATTTACTTACTTTTCACAGATTTTGATTGAACTAAACTTTGGGCAACCGTTGCCTCGTAGTTTCGTAAATAAAACCACTTGTTGAATTTGGCTGCTTCTCGACCACTAACAATTGACAACATAAGCAAGATCAAAAAGATAACCAAATGCCAAATAGCGAAATTAATTCTAAAGAATTGAGTTAGCTCAATTGTTGCTAGTAGAAAAAAGTTAAAGCTTATGTTTCTCAACATGATATGTAAAGCATTATATCGATCTATCTCATCGGCCATTTCCGCACTTTGCTGTCGAATAGAAGCTAATAGGATTGGCCAATCTTTTGATTTGAACTTGACATTCAAATCTTCATGTGTTTTCGTGAAATCTTTCAAAACTACATCAGCAAAGTTTGTAGAACGGAATAAGCGGTACCACAACCTTGCAATTGGATCAATGACAAGTCCGGTAGCATATGATATCGCAGCCACAATAATCACCTGCCCCACAAGGATGTTGCTCAGCGTTAGAGGATCGAATACAAGTGAGCCAATAATTATGGCCAAGTAGGTAGCGGTAAGTAAATATAAACTACCGGGAATGGTGTATGAGAAAAAATCATAAAGGCCAAACTTGACGGACATTTATTTCTCCTTTTCTAGATATGAGCTAAGGATGAAGAGAGTCTATTATCAGGCGTTACCCAACTCATTGCTCACCCACCGCGGACAAAACACCTTTCGACTTCCGCAGCTCAATGCTGCACAACCCACCCGCGGACCAAATTCCACAACCTAATGTAGTCGATAACATTAATTTCACTATTTTTTGCGTTGTATGCTGTTTTCTTGCCTATTATTTTCTTCCAAAAGAGAAAGGGGTAAGGCGGCTCTATAAAACCAAAAATCCTAATGACTGTACTGTGTAGTCTGGCCAAACATCCACCCAATTGCTCACAACATAACTTAATTTATTTTAAGTTTAGGTTATAGCACCATTTCCGACTGGATCACTGTGTTTTTTCTAATCTCAGAAGATTTAACATCAAGAGGACTAGAAACATCAGGGGTTAACAAACTAGGTGAAAAAAACATTATTTCCTGCCCGTTATATCGATCAGCAACACTATAGCTTAATCTGTAAACTTGATGCCGATAATCTTGATACATCTTGCAAATTTCTGGCGCGTGGTCGTAGGAGACAATCCACATCTTCATAACATTTGCCAAAGAAAACGCTATTTTCTCGTGATCTGCGTGAATATAATGGCTCTCGTATAACGCCGCGCCTTTTTTATAATACGGAGGATCTAGATAAACTAAAGCTTTATTGTTAATTGCAGGAAGGGTATTTTTAATAAAAAAAAGAGCATCTTGGTTATAAATTTCTACCTTGGATTTGAATGATGCTATTTTCTGGATTCTTGTCTTCAAATCCTTCTTGTTGAATCGTGCATCCAGTTTATATTCCCCGCTTTGCTCCTTACCACCAATTACTCCCGCCCCGATAATTCCAGATCGATTTGTTCTATTCAGGAAAAAAGTAGAAAAACCTAACTCCAGATAAGATGCAGACTGATCGCTTTGTATTTTTTTTTGAATTTGCCACTGCTCCATAGAGATCGGTGCATCATCAATAAGTTTACATAACTCATCAGTGTGGTTGAAAACAGAAAACCAAAATGCATACACAGACCGATTCAAGTCATTGATATGAACTCTGTCAACAAAATGATCAAATAACAGACGCCAAGCGATACCAGCACCACCCGCATATGGCTCAATGTAATCCCCGTTTTCTAGGTGATTTTTCAATATCACACTTTTAATAAAGTTTGATAACCTGATCTTTCCTCCAGGATATCGAAGTGGTGATGTAGTGTATCCCATACAGGAATTATAACCAAATTAACTCCAAAGCTTAATGATGAATTCTTCAAAATTATCCCAAATAACCTTCACGTCAACAGCCTTTGGCTGAAATCTCGGATTGTGTACATAGGCATTTAGTGTATCAATCGAAAATAAGCTGACAGGATTTTTGGCTTCTGTCTTTATTGCCTTCAAAGATTTTGCATCCATCATGGAATGTTTTTCAAAATAATCGGCAACAGCTATAAGTTTATTAGCTAAAGATGATTTTTCGCTATAGGCGGATATAGTTTTAGATTTACCGTATTCATCAATACTTAACTCAATAAAAACGCGTAGCATGACTGCCGCGCAATTCGTAAAATCATCTACATCTAGTTTTTTTAGTTCATGATATATCTTGTTTAACCGAGGGTGCCTAATTTTAATTGTGGTTGAGGTTGGGATCAGGCACGTACGCAGGTGGGAAGGTCGAACCGACCTTTGTGTTTTTGCTGCTTCGTTTTGTCTATCGCTATTCGAGTCTTTATTTGCATCGCCATCTGTTTTGTTCGCAGCATTTTCTTTTGATGATGCACTCCCCGACGCTTCACCATCTTCGGACTGAGTGCTTGCGCTAGCCCCAGCAACAAAACTTTCCACTCCAGAAATATATTTTAGCCTGTCACCTTTCTTGTAAATAGCATGAACATTGAAATCACTTGCTGTTAGGTCATCCACTATTTTTTCTAGCATTTGCCGTGTTTTTGCTTGCGATAAATCCACATCAACCATCTTATCTTTCACACGAATGCCAAGGGCCGTTCTGACATCCGGATCATTCATAAGGCGCGATAAATTAGTCAGCTTTACGTCTTCAATTTGCGTTTTGATAACATCACCAACTTCTTTACTCCGACGAATTATTTCAATAACTTGAAGAGAAGCACTGTTAAAAGTACTACTTCCCATTCTTTCACTAAAACGTGCCGAAGCTTCAGCGTCCCAAGGGACTATACCTATACCTTTGTTCTCTCCTGTATGTCTTAGTTTTATCCAATGCTCTGCTTGCTCTCGCGACGAAACTACAAAACATTCAATTCCTGAGAGTTTAAATTCTGGAAATTCTTTCCGAATATTGTTGATATGCTCTTTTAGCTTGGAATTCGAAAGTACATCTACAAATTTAGGGTCTGATAGCAGTTTCAATGCCGCCAAGCGTCTATTTCCTTCTAAAACCACAAAGTACCCCGGTTCTTTCGCCAGCATCACGATCGGCAAATCTGACGGATTAATGCCATTCATAGCTATATCTCGTGCCAAATTAACGATCTTGGCTTGTTGTGTCTCAATAATTTGCCGCAGGGCTCCATCTTTATCAACAACCTCATCGATTCGAGGATTTTTGGTGTCCAGCAACAGCTTATCTATGGCAATCATTTTTAGCATAAAATTCTTCCTTGTTAAGAAACTTTCTAATCCAATCCTGCGCTCATTTTTATTTATGTCATATTGTGGAATAAGATGGCTTAACTCTAACCGTGCGGTTTCGGTGCCAAGTCTTACCTACTTCCCGTTTTTAGCCGACTCATCATCAACTATCGATTAAAAATTGTAACCAAAACACAAAACGCCCTCAGGAACCTGCCTGGGGGCGTTTTTGTTTCCGGTCCCCC
>CAYUGO010000094.1:0-3622 GCA_964444295.1 uncultured Gammaproteobacteria bacterium
GTTAAACGTGACTTGAAGTTGCTTTTGCTGACCTTATCTTTCCATTGTTGACGATCTAGGCTCACACGATCAATTATTGCTTCGATGGTGTGTTTGTTATTTTTGAGGAGATTGATAGGCTCATCAAGTTTGATTATCCTACCGTCAACTCGAGCGCGGATAAATCCTTGGCGGAGGAGATTGGTAAATAAATTCTCATAACTGCCTTTTTTGTCTTGAACAACTGGAGCCAGTATAAGGAACTTGGCCGTTGGGTTAGTTTTGAGAATTGTATCAATTTGGATGATTACTTGATTGACTATAAGTTGAGCTGATTGAGGAGCAATTTCAGTACCACAAATCGGACAATGAGGATGGCCGATTCGAGCATAGAGGAGACGGAAATAATCATAAATTTCTGTAATCGTACCTACCGTTGAGCGGGGATTATGAGAAGTAGTTTTTTGGTCGATGGAAATGGCGGGTGATAGACCTTCGATTCGGTCAACGTCAGGCTTGGTCATGACACCTAGGAATTGGCGGGCGTAACTGGAGAGGGATTCGACATAGCGACGTTGACCTTCGGCATAGATTGTGTCAAAAGCTAATGATGATTTACCACTGCCTGAGAGGCCGGAAAAAACAATAAACTTATCTTTAGGTAGATCAAGATCTACGTTTTTGAGATTGTGTTGGCGAGCTCCGCGAACTCGAATGATATTATCAGTCATAAAAGAATAGCAGCCTATTGTATCAGGAATGCGCTACTGGGGGCAAAAGGAAGGGAGATAATAAGATTATGTTAAGAAAGAAATGGAATTAATGCAGATTTTTGAGTTTGCGCCAGCGATTGACTGTTTCGAGTTCGAGCATTGCTCTGCCAAGATCTCGAGTTGCTTGGGTGAAATCTATGCCGCTTTGTTTGTCCTTCATTGCTCTTTTGGCATCGTTGATGGCTTTTTGGGCTTGCAGAACATCAATTTCGGTAGCTTTGATAGCTGTGTCTGTTAATACTTTGACCATATTTGGACCAATGTCGACAAACCCGCCAATTACAGCCAGTAGTTCTTCTTGCTTGGCAAAGCGAATAGTTAATTGACCTGGCTTAAGTTTGGAAAAAAGAGGTATATGGCCTGGCAAGACGGTAATTTCACCCGATTCAGTAGGAATGGTAATTGAATCAGCCTCAAGTTCAGATACGATTTTTTCTTGAGTGATGATTTGGACTTTCATGGAGACTATTTTGGTAATTTAACTAAAGATAAAAGTGATCTTTAAATTTACTTGGATGGAAAACTGTAAATAAAAATAGGAAATGTTTAATTTTTAAGATCATCAATGCTGCCGATCATGTAAAAATCTTGCTCCGAACGATGATCATGTTTGCCATCTAAAACTTCGGCAAAGCTGCGGATAGTATCCTCAAGCTTGACGTATTTGCCTTCCATGCCGGTAAATACTTCTGCAACGTGGAATGGTTGAGTTAGCAAACGCTGGACCTTACGAGCACGTGCCACCAAAATTTTGTCATCTTCAGAAAGTTCATCAATGCCTAAAATAGCGATGATGTCTTGGAGATCTTTGTAGCGTTGGAGGATTTGTTTGACCCCTTTGGCAACTCTGTAATGCTCGTCGCCTACGATTTGAGGGGTTAAGATCCGTGAGTTAGATGTAAGGGGATCAACTGCAGGATAGAGAGCTTGTTCGGCGAGTGAACGCTCTAGAGCGATAGTGGCATCAATGTGAGCAAAAGTTGTTGCTGGAGCTGGATCAGTATAATCATCAGCTGGTACGTAAACTGCTTGGAATGAAGTTACAGAACCTGATTGGGTTGAAGTGATTCGCTCTTGCAAGGCTCCCATTTCTGATGCGAGGGTTGGCTGATATCCGACTGCTGATGGAACTCGTCCTAGAAGGGCTGAGACTTCTGAGCCAGCTTGGGAAAAACGGAAAATATTATCGATAAAAAGGAGCACATCTTCACCACGATCGCGGAAAAATTCAGCCATGGTTAACGCGCTTAGAGCAACCCGTAAGCGATTGCCTGGAGGTTCGTTCATCTGACCATAGACAAGAGCGGTACTGGCCAACACGCCTGATTCTTCCATTTCTCGGTACAGATCGTTACCTTCCCTGGTGCGTTCGCCGACACCAGCAAAAACTGAGTGACCTGCGTGAACTTTGGCGATGTTGCGGATAAGTTCTGTAATAATCACGGTTTTGCCGACGCCGGCACCGCCGAAAGCTGCAACTTTGCCTCCTTTGGCAAACGGGGCCATGAGATCGATGACTTTAATGCCTGTTTCAAGAATCTCTGGAGTTGGTTTTTGGTCCGCAAGAGAAGGAGCTACTTTGTGAATAGGTTGGAATTCCTTAGTTTTGACTTCACCTTTATTATCAATAGGTTGCCCTAATACGTTGAAAATTCTACCAAGAGTCGCATCTCCAACAGGAACTGATATCGGCTTGCCTGTAGTACGAACTGCAATCCCCCGAGTTAGACCTTCGGTAGATCCCATGGCAATGGTTCTAACTTGAGTTGCGCTTAACAACTGCTCTACTTCAAGAACCAGTTCTCCTTGAGCGGTGTCTAAAACTAAGGCTTCGTAGACTTGGACATCGGAACCTTGGGGGAATTCTACGTCGACGACGGGACCCATGATTTGAGTGATTTTGCCGGTTGATTGCATAGTTAGATTTTAGGATAAAGTGATGCGAGCTGCATAGGCATCTAATAATTCACTTGTAACTTTGGCTTGCCGAGCTTGATTATACACGAGGGTAAGCCCTTGGACTAAGTCGTTTGCGGCTTCACGAGCATTTTTCATGGCTACCATACGGGCTGAGTGTTCGCTAGCTAATGATTCAAGATAAATTTGGTAAAGTCTGTTTTCGAGATAATAAGGCAATAACCAATCAAGGATTTGATTTGCTTCCGGTTCGAACTTATATTCGGTGATATTCAAATTATTTAGCTCTTCGGCAGTATCAGGAACTTCTGGTGTGCCAAAAGGAAGAAGATTAATGATTTTGGGTTTTTGAACTAGAGTGCTGATAAAATCTGAGTAAATAACATCAACGGTTAGCCAGTCGTTTTGCAGATATGAGGAAATGATTAATTGAGTGAGAGCAGACAAATCATCTGATTTGATTCGAGCCGGTAAGTCAATAAAACTGGCAAGAAGTTCGTATCCACTGCGGACAACGAAGTCACGAGCTTTTTTGCCGACGGTAATAAAAAGTGGATTGGAAATCTCTCTCTTTATGAGTAATTTATTAGTGAAGTTAAAGATGTTTGTATTTAGACTGCCGGCTAGACCTCGATCAGTGGAAATAAGAATAAAAACGTTCTTACCTGAGTTGGGTTGCTGTAACAAAGGATGTGCGCTGCGATCAATTTGAGAAGTCAATCTAAGCAAGACACTGGCTAGTTCTGTACTAAAGGGAGCACCATTGATAGCTCGCTGTTGGGCACGTCGCATTTTGCTGGCGCTGACCATTTCCATGGCTCTGGTAATTTGAGAAATATTTTTGGAGGTTTTGATGCGAGTCTTGAGACGGAGCGAAGATTGAGGCATAGAACTTATACTTTGGACAAAAATGATTAATTAATGGTCAAACTCTTAGCAATGGTTTTGTTGAA
>CAYUGO010000095.1:0-3608 GCA_964444295.1 uncultured Gammaproteobacteria bacterium
CATGATTATTTTGCATGGAGAAGATGTAAGTGCTTCCCGGAAAAGGTTGATAGAAATTATTGATAAGGCTAAATTAGATGATCTGGAGATCTTTGAATTCGGGAACGAAAACATAAACTTGACTTCGCTAATGCAGGCTGTCGAGTCACAATCATTATTTGGTCAGGAGAGGTTGATAGTAATTGAAGGTTTGGTGAAATTATCTGATGGTATTAAAAAATACTTGTCAGTCCAGAACCAATCAAATATTGTAATTTGGGAAGGTAAGAAATTGAGTGCTGCCCAAATTAAGTCGTTAGGCAAATCTCAGGCTCAAGAGTTCAAACTCCCTCAATTATTGTTTACTTTTTTGGATGGAATCGGAATTAGAGAAAAACAAAGCTTAATGAAATTACTTGAGGACCTACTTACTCAACAAAATGGAGATTTAGTTTTTGCCCTATATCATCGAAGATTAAGGCATCTATTATTAGTTGCTAATAAGGTGGATGAAATGTTAGCGCTTGAAAAACTAGCAGGTTGGCAGTTGGGGAAATTAAACTCTCAAGCTAAGAAAATTGGGGCGGAAAAGATTGATAGAAATTATAAAAAATGTTTCGAGTATGATTTGGCACGCAAAAGTGGCAAAACGAGTTTGGATATTAATCGTCAACTTATGCAATGGATTGGTAATTGGTGAAGAAGAGGTTGTATATGACCATGCCCGTGTGATAATTTCATAATAATCAAAATTAATTTTTATAATGAATAATCTATTTGAAAGAGCTAAAGCTGGATTACAGACTATTTCAATTAATCAAACATACATAGATAAGGCATTGTGGTTATTGAATATCTGGATAACTCAACCAGAGTTCAAAGACTATGTTCATCAAATTGAGCACATTGTAAATAACAAATACTGGGATTATTTATTAGATTCTTTTTATCAAGTTATACCTTTTGGGACTGGAGGCAGACGAGGTGAGGTGGGTATTGGTCCTAATCGAATTAATCCATGGACCATCATGGCTTCTGCTCAAGGCCATTCACAATATTTATTGAATATCTATGGTGATGAAGCACGGACACGAGGAGTAGTTTTTGCATATGATGTGAGAGAGTTTTGGGGGAATCAGTATCTAAGCAACGATGTTATAAATCCTGTAAAAAATCTAACTAGCAAGGATTTAGCCGAAGCAGCAGCTGGTGTATATGCAGCAAATGGAATTAAAGTCTGGATTTTTGAAGAAATCAGAACGACTCCTGAATTATCCTTTGCAATTAGACATCTAAAGGCTGTTGCTGGTGCTATGTTTTCGGCTTCGCACAACCCACCAGATCATAACGGGAAGAAAGTTTATGACGAATTTGGTGGCCAGTTAATTCCACCAAATGATGAGATATTGGTCAATGAAGTAATAAATAATGTTAACGAAATCAAAGTTATTAGTTTGGAAGATGCAAAGAACAAAGGGCTTCTTGCATACATTAATCCTGATGTAGATGCTGCTTTTGTTAGCGAAGTAACTAATCTTTCATTATCTGGAGAAAGAGATATTGATGTTGTTTTTACGCCTCTTCACGGGTGTGGTTCAAGTTCGGTTTTTCCTGCATTAACCAAATTAGGTTTTGCTACAACCCAAGATCCATTAACTTCTAACCCTAGCGGTAAATTCGAAAACATCACATTTAATATTCCCAACCCCGAGGTAATTCAATCTTTTGATACCAGTCTAAAATTTGCTGATCAAAAGAATGCTGATTTGATCATTAGCAGCGACCCTGATGCTGATAGGATTGGAATTATAGTTAGACATAATCAACAGTGGCGGTTCTTAAACGGAAACGAAATTGGATCAATCTTGGCAGATTATGTAATTCAGAGAAAAGCAAAGCTGATTAGTGGCAAGAAAACTGTAATTAAAACAGTTGTAACTACTGACCTAATTAAAGAAATCTGTGAAGCGAATAATGTAGAGATAATAGGAGACTTATTAATAGGTTTTAAATATATTGCTGATATGATGAATAATTTAGAAAAGAGTAACGAATATGATGGATTCTTGATGGGATGTGAAGAAAGTCACGGATATATTTCTGGAAATTACAGCCGGGATAAAGATGCTGCCTTTGCTGCAATTTGGCTTGCTGAACTGGCTGCTGAGTTGAAAAAAAATGGCAGAACTCTGGTTGATTATTTGGATGAACTTTATTGTAAATATGGTTTGTTTAATAATTATTTAACAGAAATTAGGATGTTAGGAGCTGTAGGTAGGGAAAAGATTGACTTAATTCAAAAAACTTTGCGAGATACCAAAATAGATTCTTTTGGAAATTTTAAAATTAAATCTATGGAAGATTGCCAAAATAGATTGCCCATCGTATCAGAGACCGATAAATATGCAAAGGATGTACTTATCTTCAATTTAGAGCCGATTGATAATACAAAATCTATTAAGGTAACTATTCGACCATCTGGTACTGAGCCCAAAATAAAAATATATTTCGAGATAGGGACTAATCCCGTTTTACCTGAGAACTTAGAAAATTCTCGGAAGTATATTAATGAGGTAATGTCTGATTTAGAAAAAGACGTAATGAAAACTTGCTACAAGATAATTAATATAGATTTCCCTGATAGAGGATTTTTGCTCTTTTGGCAATTACCGCTTGATTTAAAAATGAAGTATTTCGACATCGAAGATAAAGTTGAGTCATTAAAAGATGTATCTAATGTAGAAAGCAAGAATCAACAACTTAATGATCTTTTGTCATTCTTGGGATCGAATCCGATCGAAAAGGTAGATAATGCATTTAACGCTAAGTACGGGAAATTTATTAAAGAATATATAGGGTTGTAATATCTATTGAGCGTAGGTTATTAATAGGTTAAAAGTTGATACCAATAGTTGAATTGCACTTTGGTAAACCAGTATGCTTATAGGTATGAGTAAGTATTTTGTGATGCTTGATGATAGTAATTATAAAAAGTGGGACGACCTTGGTGGTGTGGTGAAATTACTACACACGGCAGAAATTGCTGACATCAAAACTGTAGGAGGGGGCGTAATGGTAACTGAAGCTTGGGAAAAAATGTTGAGTGGTAAGGATTTGTCTGCTAGTTTGCATAAGTTAATTTTGCTGTATAGACAAGGAACATTGAGTTTGAATGATTTGGAAATCAAAATTCGTAACATCTTGGGAGAGGTCGGCTTTGGGTCAGTGATTGAGAAAGCTTTTATTGATGCTTATGGATTATTGAAAAAAAAATATAAAGTCAAAACGTATAAAGCTCAGCTTGTAATAAGCAATGTAAATCAAGGAAACGTCTTTAGTCGTAATAGTTGGCCGTTGACGGGCGAAAGCGCGATTGCTTGGGGAGTGCGAGAGCTCTGGATACAAGGAATTATGTTTTGGGTTAGTCATCATTTTTGTGATACAGGAGTAATCAAATTCCCTCAAATGGCTGTCTATCTAAGTCCGTTAAACAAAGTCAAAGCTTCTGGCACTCTTGAGTTACATCCGGCTAAAGGTAAGCCGTGGTTATTATTGCGGACTTATGCAGGATTATATGATCAAGCGCTAGAAGGCAAGGTAAGCCCTGATGAAATTGTTATTAATAAATT
>CAYUGO010000096.1:0-3555 GCA_964444295.1 uncultured Gammaproteobacteria bacterium
TCGTGGACGGAAAGGATGGCTTTGGGCATGGGGCGCTCCTGGGGGATGTTTTGCGAGATTTAAAAGGCGATTTCGCCTGCCATTTTAATCGATAACCGGATGTAAACTGGAAATTTGCAAAGGGACGGGTAAAATAGTAGTGTGGTTCTTGGAATAATAGTCACAATACACAATCATCTGAATATTGGAGCAAAATCATGGCAAAATTTCTTGATACTACAGGCGTTTCTTATCATCTGCAACAACTGATCAACCAGTCTCAGGATACGCTCATCTTGATTAGTCCATATTTGAAAATTAACGAGCGTTTACGCCAGTCTTTGGATGATAAAGACCGAATGAAGATCGATATTCGGGTGGTTTATGGCAAAAATGAGTTACAGCCCGACCAAATCAACTGGCTTAAGTCTCTCAGGTCTGTGCGGACAAGTTTTTGTGAAAACTTACATGCAAAATGCTACTTGAACGAGGGTGAAGCAATCGTGACCTCGATGAACTTGTATGAGTTTTCGCAAGTCAATAACCAGGAAATGGGAATTTACGTTACGAAAGCGGATGATCCGCAGTTGTATGAAGAAATCTATAATGAAGCGCGGCGACTTATTCGCATAAGTGATGAAGTGCGTTTGTCGGTTGAGAAAATTATAGAACCTGAAAACCTTCCAGTTAGCAAGCCGGGTGATGGGAAAGCTGAAAATGGCGAGAAGGGTTATTGTCTTCGTTGTAAAAAGGAAATCGCTCTTAATCCATCTGCGCCATATTGTGTTGAATGTTATAAAAGTTGGAAAAAATACGAAAACTATTCTTACCAGGAAAAACATTGCCATATCTGTGGCAAAGAAAATGCTTCGACGATAAACAAACCTGTTTGCATCGACTGTTATAAACAGCGAAAAGAGTTGTTTGTAGCAAAAAATTAGTGTGCATGTAAAACACATGAGCCAACAAAACATGTTTGTGTCGAGCTAACGCGGGTAACCATCTGCCCGCTAATATCTGCCGTTGAAACTGTTCGCCGAAGCGTTTTATAATAGTCTCGTTGGGTAGTTAACATTCATTTAATTTTATTAGATAAGTTATAAAAATGAAATCGAATCGGTTACTTGAAATTCTTAATGAAATGCATCAGTTTGATGAAACCCATGATTATTATGCGTTTTCATTTATGGCAAATGAAAATGGCTCAATCACATTTTCAACACAGACAGAGTGGCAAGGATGGGGTGATGATCAGTGCAAGACCGAAATACGGGTACCTTCACTTGTTCGCCCTAGTGTAATGGTTAAAATTTGGACATTAATGAAACAACCCTATCTTATTGTGAACAAAGATGAACACTACTTTCTTTATCGATTCTTGGGAGGAAACGCTCTTGTTGATGCTGATGTCGTGAAGAGAATCGAACCAAGTTTTTTTGAACCAGATATTTGTGTTCGTTCGGGTGATTTAGGTTTTGTAAATATAAAGAATTTGCCAAAGCAAGCCTATAATCATGCGCCAACTCCCAAGCATAGAATGCGAATTCTTAAGCGGGACGACTTCAGATGTCGGATTTGTGGCAGAAGGCCAGCAGATTATACAGATATAGAGTTACATGTACATCATATACGGCCTTTTAGCGAAGGTGGATTAACAGAAGATGGAAATTTGATAACTTTATGTCATACTTGCCATAAAGGTTTAGCGCCCCATGGTGATATCAATACATTTAGTATTACATCTGTAGACGCTGAAAGTAAGAAATTTCTTCAAAGCGTAATTCGTTACAGAGAACTGATTTGGGAAGCATATTCAACAGTTTGTGAATGACAATAGTGCCTGCTGTTTTTGCTCAGCCTTGGCGGTGCAAAGAAGAGAATGAAAAAGGCTTGGCATCGGGAGTAATATACATGATTTTGCGCAAAATCTGCTCTCTATTGGAAAAAGCCTGCCGTTGAAATTACTGGAAAAGTCTTTTTTCAAAAACAGAGCATTTGAAAGTGGGACAAAGTCATCAAAAAGCACTGTGTTTTCGCGCTATAGTATCGCGTTCATGACTTTTTCTCCCGCTTTTGAGTGTTCGGATGAAAATATTTCGAAGATTTTTTGTCCAAAAGGTTTTCGACAGTTTCATTGGCACAATCAAACTATTCACGTATTTTTAGTAAATTGGCAAATATGAATATACATAAAACAGAACATGCCAAAATGGAAAAAGCCAAGGTGTTGAAATCTGTTAGAGATAGCGGTGTTTCTTATGAAGACTATCTAAAAGTCAAAAATATTTTACTTTCAGAAAATGACAACAAAGCAGCAATAGATAGTGCCATTGCGGGATTGTCAGAAGAAGATGAATTTGCGATGATATGTCGTTTGATGAAAACGGCTACAAGTCTAGTTTATCTTGAGCAAAGCCCAACTATTCCAAATAATAATTACATTACTCCCGATTTTTTAGCAAGATTCCAGCCCGGTTGTTCGGCTTACGGCTTTACTCGTAGTGATTCTTCAGGCTTTAAATCTTTCATTGAGGTAAAGTCCACTATTTCCAGTAGCTTTTCCATTCGGGGATCTAAATTGCAAAAGCGGCGAAACTTTGCCGATGAGTTTGGGCTTCCATTATTATTTGCTGTTCGGTTTTTACGATTTGAACAAAATGCCCTTTGGGTAGTGGTTGAAGATTCAAATCGAGAGGCAACTTCATTAAATGTTACGGTTAGCAACCTTTTTAGCGGGGTAAGACATGTTATTTGGGATGAATATTGGTATATGCTTCGACCAAGAATGTATTTCAAAAGTATTTTTGATTTGAGTTACACAAAAAATGGTGTTCAACATCCTGAGTATGGAACTCAAAGAGAATTTCAGATTATTGTTGATGGCAAAACTATTTCATTTGAAGAAAGCAATGCAGTTGTATATTCTGCCTTTTTTGAAGCATTTAATTTAAACGAAATCGAATTTCAAAGGAAAGGTTCGGTAACTGCCCAAATATTATCTCCACGACTTCCTTTTTGCTCGATGGTAGATATGGTTTACAACTTTAATCGGCTTCCTACCGATGGTCAGCAAAAAAGCATTTACAATGCATCTAAAATGATAAAGCAACCTGATATAGAAAGTTACGATATAGATTTTATTGATAAAGTCGCGGAATCATTAGTTCTTCAAAACCTTTTGTTTTACACAGGTTTCGGAGATAAAGAAACCCATCTGAAAAAATGGCAGCAGTATGGTGGCAAAAGAGAATAAGATAAAGAGTCTTAATGCAAAGTGCGGGCTACTAACTAACAGCCATTTCAGGGAACGAGCAAAAAAACGTGAATAAAAAGGCCTCGCATTAAAAAAGATGCCCGGCCTTTTTTCTTGGGGCAGGTTTTGCAGTTGCTGTTGAGCAGATGCCTCGGGCTGGCTGCCGCGATTTGTGGTAGTATCGCCGCATCCCGCCTCAGCGGTTGGGCTGAAAACGGACTGTTGAGCACCTTCCGGGTAGTTTTGACCCGCGAAAAAGGGTTTTCGGCAGCCTCGTCGGGTGGCAAAGACCCAGATTATGGAGAGCAAAGGCCAGTGATTTC
>CAYUGO010000097.1:0-3549 GCA_964444295.1 uncultured Gammaproteobacteria bacterium
CGTTTTTGGTATTGGGGTTTGTGTTTACTCTACTTTGGGGGCATGAGATTATGGCTTGGTACTGGAGTTTGATGGGGGTGTAGAGGGTTGGGGATGATGGATTGGTGGTTCAGAAAAATAGAAGATGAGGATAAGATTCTTCGCTGCGCTCTGGAAGATGAAGAAAAGTGCAGGTGGGAGGAGTTGGTCTGTTAGTTGAATTTGATTGGGTTAAGTTATAATTGTTTTATGAAAAGAAAAAAAGAAGATATAGATTGGCATTGGCTTAAGTTTCGACGCAATGAGCTTGTGATGATTGTGTTGGCTGTGGGATTGTTAGGAGGGATGTTTTATTACAATATTTATGTAGCCAAAAGTAAAGCACGTGATTGGGAGCGTAAAGAACAAGCTAAGAGTGCATATAATACTTTGGAAGCTGGGTATGTGGCAGAGGTGGGAGGGTTCCCACCGAATAGTGATAATTATGAGATTCGAGGGTGTGGAGATAAAGAGTGTCCTTTGGGGGCAAATACGGGGACAATCTGTCCATGGGGTTCGGATCGACCTATGGTGAGGCTAGCTTGTGGAGAAAATGATTTTATGTGGTTGATGACTTTGCCTGATAATCCTGCAACTTCTGGGAGAGATGCGATTAGATATAAGAAATTAAACGATTTGGCGGTAATTGAAGTTTGTTTGGAACGCAAAGATGATCCTGAGGCTAGTCCATTGACGATGAGTAAAATTGGTTGGACTAGTGAGGATTGTCCTTCGCAAACTATACTGATTTGGCCCGAAAGTCAGAAGAAATAATGGGGGGGGTTTGACAGGGGTTTAGATTGTTTCGTAGACTGATAGATAAGGTCTGCCATATGAATTTTTTTGCTGTTGATATCGGAAGTGTAAATATAAAAATTGCGAGATTAGTTAAAGGTGGTTCGAAGTATGAGTTGGAAGCATTGGCTATGGCTCCTTCGCCGATTAAGAGTATTGCAAATGCTAACGATCAGGCTTTGGCGAATGCTGCTAAGGTGATTTTGCAATTAAAGCAAGATTCGAGAATCGCGACAAAGAGTGTGGTGACTTCAATCCCTGAGTCAGATGTGTTTGTAAGGTTGATTAATTTACCCAAGATGACGATGAGTGAGTTGGAAACGGCGATTACTTGGGAAGCTGAGCAGTATATTCCATTGCCAATTGCTGATGTAAATTATTCTTATACCGTGGTCGGTGAAAGACCAGATGGAGGTTTGGATGTTTTGATTGTGGCTGCACCGATTAGGTTGATTGAAAAATACGAAACATTATTTACAATGGCTGGGTTGGAATTGGTGGCGGTTGAGACAGAGTTATTAGCGGCAGCTCGATGTGTGGCTGGGGTAAATAGCAATCAGACAATTTTGTTGGTAGACATTGGATCAAGATCTACTGATCTGGCAATTGTGCAGATGGGTAAAGTTGTATTTAGTCGGTCTATTTCGATGGCAGGAGCTGCTATGACAAGATCACTTATGACAGGACTACAGTTGAATGAGGATCAGGCGGAATCATTTAAACGGAGTTTCGGACTAGATCAGAGGCAAATGGAAGGACAAGTTGCAATGGCAATAGGTCAAGTGGCTCAGACGATTGCGGTAGAGATTTCTAAGACTATTACGTATTACTCTTCGCGAACACAGGCACCGATTAATTCTGTTCAGTTAATTGGAGGCAGTGCAGTTTTGCCTGAGTTGGCTGTATATTTGGCAGGGTTGGTTAATCTGGAAGTTCAGATTGGTAATGTGTGGAATACAGTTGATGATCGAGGACGTGGGGCACAAATCGATAATCCATCCCAGTATGCTGTGGCATTAGGAATGGCGATGAAAGAAGTTTAATTAAAATTAATATAATATGACCTCTGTTTCTGCTTCTAATAAAAACTTGGTTGGTAAGGAAATTAATTTGCTTAAAGATACACATCGTAAGGTTGAGAAGAAACAACAGTTAGCTGTAATTTATCGAAGTATTGCGATTGTGTTTGCGTTTGGATTTGTGTTGTTAGGTAGTACATGGGGGTGGACTCAATATGAAATTCGTAAGGTTGAGGGTTTGCGGAATGATTTGGATACGAAGAAATATGAGTTGAGTCAGTACAAACCTGTAATTGATACAGTAAACATGTACAAAAAAAGGTTGTATGAAATCAAGAATGTTGGATTAGGTCAGACACCTGATGTGTTGACTTTGTATCGAGATTTGAGTGATTTGGAGAAAAAAAATGAAATGAAGCTGAAGGATTTTAAGATAAATGGAATTAAATTTAGTGCAACTTACGATGTAGGGAATTTGTATACAACCAAAGAACTTTTGGAGCAATTAGAAAGCAGTGATATGAAGAAGAAATGGCGGAATGTAGTAGTTAATGAAGTTAGTAGGAGTATCCCGAATTTGATAGTCATTGAAATTAAGGGTGATTTGATCAGTAAAAGAAACTAAAAATGATTACACAAAAAAAGAAAACAAGCTCAATTTTGACTAACCCTACTCTGGTGTTGATGGTGTTATTGACGGTGTTGTTGTGGCTGGGTGGAGTGATATATATTTATCCTAAGGTTTTTGAGGCATTTGATGCACGGTCTCAGTATAATGATCTTCAAGATGAGTTAGCGGATGTAAGCACAAAAATTATTAATGTAAGTAAATATGATAGGAGTGAATATGCTCGACGAATGGATGAGGAATTAATCAAGGCAATGCCTTATGAGACTGATGTACCGTTAGTAATTGGAGCAGCCGTAGCTGTCTTGCAGGATTTTGAGATGGATGTAGTTGAAGCTAAGTCATCATCCGTTAATGCTGTCCCTGGTGCTCTTAATAGTGTTTCGATTAAGATAGGATTTGAAGGATCAAGAGGAACTTTGGACGCGTTTCTTGATCGGTTGAGTAAAGTTGCGCCGATTATGAAAGGTGAACAAATGGAATATACGTATGAAGGAGTTGAAGAAGAGACAGAGAAGATTAAGGTTGATTTGGGATTTAGTACGTATGCGTTGGCTGAGGATAAAATAGTTGCAGGTAATAATGTAAATGAAATCGTAGTTCCGGTGTTAACTCCAGATGATGAGACTCTTTACAATAAAGTTGTGGAGCTAGAGAAGGTTACTCCTGTACTTGACTTGGAGTTTTTGGGGGATGAGAATTGGGATCCGTTTCAGCCTGTGGTGAGGTAATCTGTGGAATAAGGGATTTCTCTGCCTTGGTCTAAATGACAAGAAAGTGGAGATGATCCTGAATTACTGATTGGGGTGCGTGAGTTGGGGATGACGGAGGGGGATGAGATATTTAGTCAGGGAATTCTTCGAGGCGGAGAGTTACAGGAGATTGGGCGACGATGCCCTTGAGGCGGACTAATTGGCGGATACTGGTGATGAGTTTGCCTTGTTTGCCGATGATATGCCCCATTTGAGATTTGGGAGCGTTGATAACGTATTCTGTACCTTGAGGTGTCGATTGAGATTCGATAGTTACTTTTTCTAGGTCATCTACAAGTGGATTGAGAAGGTATTTGATAAAGTCTTCCATGGTAAT
>CAYUGO010000098.1:0-3471 GCA_964444295.1 uncultured Gammaproteobacteria bacterium
TTTCCTCAGCAACAAAAGCAAATAATATGTCATCAACTAAGCAAACATATCCCATCAAAGGCATGCATTGTGCTTCCTGTGTCAAAGTTACCGAGAGAGCCTTATCTAAAATCCCAGGAGTCCAGTCAGCCGTGGTTAATCTTGCCACCGAGAACGCTACCGTAACATATGACTCCAATGTAGCGACCCCTGCCCAATTTGCAGCCTCTATTGCCAAAACAGGCTATACGTTAGAACTAAACCAAGAATCACCAGACAATATCCAAACTCAAAAAAAACAAGAGCTCACCAGTCTCCGTACCAAAGTCATTATCAGTTTAACCCTAGGATTTCTGATTCTCTGGGGCTCATTTCCAGGTCTAATGAGCACCGCCCCTTCGTTTTTGACCAATTTTTATATCCAATGGTTACTAGCCACCCCCATCCAATTTTGGGCTGGGCTTAAATTTTATCAAGCAGCGATTCCCGCTCTCAAAAACCGCAACGCCAACATGGACACCCTCGTTGTCATCGGCACAACGGTCGCCTATTTTTATTCAGTTTTTGTTGTCCTTTTCCCTCAAATACTCATGAATCTTGACATGGAAGTCATGCCATACTTCGATGTTTCGTCCTTAGTTATCGCCTTAATTCTTCTCGGCCGATACTTCGAATCACAAGCCAAGGCTGGTACTTCTGACGCCATCAAAAAACTCATTGGCCTTCAAGCCAAAACAGCCTTAGTTATCAGAGATAACCAAGAAATTGATGTTCCGATAGACCAAGTCCAGGTTGGAGACATTATCCGTATCCGCCCTGGTGACAAAATTCCGGTTGACGGGCAAATTATCCAAGGAGAATCTTCAGTTGACGAGTCAATGATTTCTGGTGAAAGTATTCCGGTTGATAAAACCATCAACGATCTTGTCATTGGTTCTACTATCAATAAATCTGGCACCTTTACTTATCGTGCCACCCGAGTTGGGGCTGATACAATGCTCGCTCAAATTATCCAGCTTGTCCAAGATGCCCAAGGCTCCAAAGCACCCATCCAACGTCTTGCAGACACCATTTCTTCATACTTCGTCCCCATTGTCATTATGCTTGCTTTTCTAACCTTTGGAGTTTGGTACGTATTTGGACCTGAGCCGGCTTTTCTTCACGCCATGCTTAATACAGTCGCAGTTCTTATCATTGCCTGTCCTTGCGCCATGGGTCTCGCTACACCAACAGCCATTATGGTTGGAACCGGAATTGGGGCCCAAAAAGGAATACTTATCAAAGATGCCCAAAGCCTCGAAACAGCCAACCAAATCAAAACTATCATCTTTGACAAAACCGGCACTCTTACCAACGGCAAACCTCAAGTTACCGATATTCTTCCAACTGGTAAACACAAAGCCAGTCAGATCCTCCAGCTTGCTGCATCCCTTGAATACGGCTCCGAACACTCACTCGCTCAATCCATTGTCAATCATGCAACCAATCAGAAGTTGACTCTTTCTCCCATCACCAAATTCTCAGCCATATCTGGTCAGGGAGTCCAAGGTCAAATCAACAAACATCAACTCTTTCTTGGCAATACCAGACTAATGGATTCCCAAAAAATTAGTTACCAATCTCATCTTCAAGAAATAACCAAACTCCAATCAGAAGGCAAAACCGTCATGCTTCTTGCCCAAAATCAACACCTCATCGGTCTTATTGCAGTTGCTGACACTATCAAAGACTCAGCTCAACAAGCCATCCAAGAACTCAAAAAGCTCAATCTAAATATCATCATGATAACAGGAGATAACCAACGTACCGCTCAAGCTATTGCCCAACAGCTTAACATCGACCATTTCTATGCAGAAGTTCTTCCTGACCAAAAAGAAACATACGTCAAAAAATTCCAATCTCAAGGCCAAAAAGTAGCCATGGTCGGTGATGGGATCAATGACGCACCAGCGCTAGCCCGAGCCGATGTAGGCATTGCCATTGGTACAGGTACAGATGTCGCCATCGAAACAGCCAATATTACCCTCATTAATCCAAACCTTAGATCTGTTGCCCGAAGCATTAATCTATCTCACAAAACCATGACAACCATCAAACTTAATTTATTCTGGGCATTTGGCTATAATATTATTTTAATCCCTGTAGCCATGGGCATACTGTACCCTTTCTTTGACCTCACACTTAATCCAATTTTCGCCTCCATGGCCATGGCACTATCATCAATTTCCGTAGTTTCCAATTCTTTATTACTCAAAAAATCCAAAATCTAAATTCATGAACATTCGGCTCACCAAAACAACCATATTCACCATCACAGCCTTAATCTTTTTAATTTTTATCATATTTCAAATTACTTCATTAGTTAAAACCAATGATATAAATCTCTTAACAATTTTCCTTACAGGACTTCTAACCGGGGGGCTTACCTGCCTTGCTGTCCAAGGCGGACTACTTGCTGCTACACTCACCAATAAAGAAGAATCCAAACTCCGAACCAAAACCAAACAAACAGATAATGCACTTCCCATTATTACCTTTCTAATTACCAAACTTATTGCCTATACCGCTCTTGGATTACTACTTGGATACTTCGGTTCATTATTCCAATTATCCCTCACAGCCCAGATTATTATGCAAGCTGCAGTAATAATTTTTATGTTAGGAACTGCATTTAATATTCTCAATCTTCATCCCATTTTTAGATATTTCGTCATTCAACCACCCAAATTCTTAACTCGACTCGTCCGTAACCAATCCAAAAGCAAAACTCTTTTTGCACCAGGAATTCTAGGGGCATTTACGATCTTTATTCCATGTGGCACAACCCAAGCCATGATGGCATTGGCCATTGCCTCCTCCAGTCCACTCCTTGGAGCCTCCATTTTATTTGCTTTTGTCCTTGGAACCTCACCTATATTTTTTATATTAGGTTACTTCGCTACCAAACTAAACCAATCACTCAACCAAAAATTTATGCAAGCAACAGCCATCATTCTTATAATCCTTGCAACCTACAATCTTAACAACGTCCTAGCACTAAGTGGAGCTACAAATATATTAAAAAATCTTTTCACCATCCAACCCTTACCTGTAACTCAAACTTCTTATACTCCCAACTCTATTACTGATTCACAAGTACTCACCACCCAAAGCGCCATCATCAATATTAATAATACAGGTTACAGCCCCAACACTCTTACCTTCAAGGCTGGATCAGATGTCACCATTTCCATCCAAAACCAGGATTCGTACACTTGTGCATCAGCTTTTACAATTCCATATTTCAAATATCAAAAAGTGATTAGAGCAGGGCAGACCGAAAAAATAAGTTTAAAAATGCCCAGCCAACCGACTCAAATTCCCTTTATGTGCAGCATGGGTATGTATAGAGGAGTAATCAACGTAGTATGAACACACTTAAATTTCAAATCCAAGGCATGCACTGCACAAGTTGTGCCATGAACATAGACGGTGAACTAGAGGATACACTAG
>CAYUGO010000099.1:0-3455 GCA_964444295.1 uncultured Gammaproteobacteria bacterium
AATAAAGATTATTAAATATATTAATTGTTTTTCTCGCACATACTCTCTATCTTTGTGCGAGTTGCAAACATATGCAAGCAAATATATGCAGTAAGTTTTCCACATTTTCACAACAAATCTTACACGACAAAGGTTGTTATAAACCTATAACTGTATCAAACTATATCATTTATGTTATAGGGCTTGTCAGTCACTATCTTCTGCTGCTAAAATTTTCTCGTCACTCCTCTACCATCTCCAAAATAGAATGCATCGATTTATTTGACTTTGGATTTTTTGATGATTTGATGAAGAATTGGTTTGGGGATTGGGAATTGAGAAATTATTTGTATTATTTCTGATACATATCCATTTATTAACAATTTGAGGGCGGATTCTTGATTCAATCCTCTACTTTGGAGATGCCAGAGTTGGTTTTTGTCGATATGAGAAATAGTGGTAGCATGTGAAGCTTTGACATCGTGGTTTGAAATTTCGAGTTCGGGTTTTAGCTCGCCGACGGCGCTTTGGCTTAATACCAAAATTTTTTCGGTGAGTTGATCTTGTGAGTTAGAAGCTGTTTGATTGATTTTTATCATTCCATGGAGGCCTAATTGAGCCTGGTCATCAATCATTCCTTTTATGAAGCAATTTCCTTGAGTATATGAAGCTTCGTGCTCAATGATAGTTGCGACATGACTTTTGACTTGTTTGTTGGCAATTATGTATCCGGCGATGTTGGCATGAGAATATTCACCAAGTAGTGAAATATGGAGATTGCGGTCTTGGGATTGATTTGACCATGCAAAAATATATTGTAGTTGCGTATTGGTTTGTAAATGAATGTCTAAGTCTGTCCCACATTTAATAGTTTTGTATTTGTTGTTATCAGTTAACAAATAAACCATGTCACCATAATCTACTATTATACTTTGATTATTTAAATTAATTTTTGTACTCATGTTTATTTAATTAAATTGATTAGCCTACACTGCCTTCCATTTCTAGCTGAATCAACCTATTTAACTCAACGGCATACTCTAACGGCAGTTCTTTTACGATTGGCTCAATAAAACCGTTGATTATCATGCTTTCCGCTTGGTCTTGAGATAATCCTCTGCTAGTTAAATAAAAAATCTGATCCTCTCCAACCTTACTGACTGTCGCTTCATGTTCTATCGTAGTGGTATGGTGTTGATTTTTGATTGTAGGGTAAGTATCTGTACGTGAATCGCTATCAAGAATAAGTGCATCGCAGACTATCTGTGATCTTGAATTGGGAGCGCTTGGTAAAACTCGAAGTAACCCTCGGAATGAAGTTCTGCCTCCCAAATGACAAATGGATTTGGAGATAATCCGTGAAGTTGTTTGGGGAGCTATATGAATGGCCTTGGCACCTGCATCTAAATACTGACCACTACCAGCCAATGCAATTGATAATATTTCTCCGTGGGCATGCTTGCCAGATAGCAAAACTGAGGGATATTTCATGGTGACTTTTGAACCACTGTTGAAATCTACCCATTCCATGACTCCTGACTCCTCTACCTTGGCTCGTTTAGTCACAAGGTTATAAACATCTTTGGACCAATTTTGCACTGTTGTATATCTTACTCTGGCATGTGGTTTGACTACTATTTCGACTACCGCAGCGTGAAGGGAGTCTGAAGAGTATACAGGAGCTGAACACCCTTCTACGTAATGGACATAAGATCCTTGATCTGCAATTATAAGTGTTCGTTCAAACTGACCGATATTTTTGGCGTTGATTCTGAAGTATGCTTGCAAAGGTAAATCCACATGTACATTCGGAGGCACGTAAACAAATGATCCTCCACTCCAAACAGCAGTATTTAGTGCTGCAAATTTGTTATCTGTCGGCGGAATGACTGAGCTAAAGTATTGATTTACAAGTTGTGGGTATTGGGCAAGGCCTTCGTCCATACTAAGGAAAACAACACCCTGTTTTGAAAGTTTTCTTAGGATGGAACCATAAATGACTTCTGAGTCATATTGTGCCTTTACCCCAGCAAGAGAGTCCATTTCGGCTTGAGGGATGCCTATTTTTTGGTAGGTGGCTTTTATTTCGGGCGGCAAACTGTCCCACTCATTTTGTTGGTTGGGTGTTGGTTTGAGATAGTAATAGATATTGTCAAAATTTATTCCTGATAAATCAGCGCCCCAGTCTGGCATTGGTTTATCAAGGAATATTTGATAAGCCTTGAGTCGGGAGTCTAACATCCAAGCAGATTCGTTTTTGATCTCGGAGATATGTTTAACAACTTCTGTTGATAGCCCTTTGGGTGCTTTATAAACAAAGTTCTCAGGATTAGAGAATCCAAGTTTATAATCATCGGAAAAATTATTTTCCGAATCTGCCCTACCACTTTTCATAGCCGTGTTTTTCGATTTGATTAACTAAATCAAACTCTCCAGTTTTGACAATTTTTCCTTCTTTGATAATGTGAACCGTTTGGGGTTTTACGTACTTATATATTCTATTGTAATGGGTAATGATAATTATTGCTGGAGGATTGTCTGCTTGACTTAAATTATTAATGGTTTGACCAATCAGTTTAAGGGCATCTACGTCGGTGCCCGTGTCTAGTTCGTCAAGAATTATTACCTTGGGTTCTAGCATGAGAATTTGGAGGGTTTCAATCTTTTTTCGCTCTCCTCCTGATAATCCATCGTTGATTGATTTTTTTATAAATTCCTCTTTGAGATGTAGAAGCTGAGCATTATGCTTGAGTTTATTAAGGAAATCTCGAACAGGCAGAGGTGGCAAATCATTGGCTTGTCGCACTGAATTAATGGCTTGTCGCAAGAATGTAGCAAGAGGTACTCCTGGAATGGAGAGTGGATTCTGGAAGGCTAGAAACAAACCCAGAGCTGCTCTATCTTCTGTGGGGAGGTCAACTAATTCAATTCGATTGAACTTAGCACTTCCTTTAGTTACTTGGTATGCAGGGTGCCCCATTAGGCTGTTGCCAAGTGTTGACTTACCTGATCCATTTGGTCCCATAATGGCGTGAACCTGTCCTTGGTTTATTTCTAAATTGACACCATTTAGAATCGGTTTGTCATTAGCAGAAACATGAAGATCTTTGATTATGAGCTTATTTTTTTGCATGTTTTTGGTCGTATAAGGATAACTTATTATGGTAAGAGTTTACAACAAACTGACGATAATCGAAGGGGTGAAAGTAAGCGCTTTTTGGCGTAACCTCTTCTCTCGTTTGGAGCCTGGCCATATATTTTCGCTGGATATACCAGCATAACTTTTCGATAATTCCACTCTTGCTTGTTTTAGGTGCTGTTTTTTTTTGACTATGATTAAATTTTGGATAAGGAAAAAATGGATTAAATTGTTCGGTCCATGAATTCTGGGTAATTATTTTTTGGTATGTTTGACCTTTATTATAAAGAGGAATAATTTGTAATCTTTCATGCGCTATGTATACATCTTGTTCCTC
>CAYUGO010000100.1:0-3427 GCA_964444295.1 uncultured Gammaproteobacteria bacterium
TTTTGCATTGTAAATATAAGTTGTCTACTATTAATAGTAATGCCTTCTTCATTGTCAAGCAAACCAGAGATAATTTTTAATTTAAACAATTTGGATTCGTCAGTGAGAACAAATCGTTGGAAAAAATGGGGTTTGACTGGATTAATCTTGGTGGTGATATTTGTGTTTGGCGGAGTGGGTTGGTGGTATCGGAGTGGAAAAAATGAGAAGATTGGTCGAGAAAGTAATGATATTAAGATTGAGCCATTGATCGCGCGAGTTAATAGTGAGGCAGAGGTGCCTGCAAGTAAAGTTGTGAATGGATTTGTGTTTCGCGCGGATGATGTAGTCAAAGATGAGGTGATTGAAATTAAGAGTGTGGCGGATTGGGCGAGGGTGCCTGGAAGTCGGGAAATTCTTTATAATCGACTGGATGAGAAGACTATGTTTTTGAATGGTAAATTAGTGAGATTGGGAGATGGGAATTTGAATCTAAATTGGGAAGGATATGAGATTGTGTTTAGGTTAGGGGAGGGTGTTGGGGTTGTGAATAGTGCAAAGGGCAAAAGCATTGAGTTGATGGAGGTCCAAGCTGGATCGGTGGTCCAAGTGGTGTTGGGAGTTGATGAGAAATCGAGGTTAGAAGTTAGTTCCATAATGGTTTTATGAATATGAGGAAATTAATGATTTTGGTGATTTTTTTGGGATTTATATTGGGGTGGGTGGGGGAAGTTAGAGCGGGGTGTGTTGGAGTGGAGTGGGGAGCTGATGAGAGTGGACGAGGATTGTGTGTAGAGAGTGAGTGTCATGTATTCAAGAGGGGTAGGGCTTCAATAATGTGTAATGGAGAGAGCAAGACAATGGATGGTTATTGTGGGGGGACCTGTAGCGTGGGAGAGGATTGTGATCTGAAAGCATATAGTTGTAATTTTTGTGGAAGTTGCGGAAATGAGGCTTGGTGTGGGGCGTGCGGAGGCGGTATAAGAGATGGGAGAGCAGGTATGAGTGCGCCTGTGAATGTCTGGGTTAGAGTTTTGGAGCGAGGGAATGATGGAAAAACTGTGGCATGGAAAGGAAGTAGTGAGGATAATAATGATCCCGTTTGGGTGCCAAATTATTTTGATAGATGGGAAGGTACAAATAGCAAATCATTATTACCACGGTGGAGCGTGGATCCTGAACTGGGAGGTGGAATTGATAACGAAGGGAATTATCTGAAGTATTGGCCAGCGTTTGGCGGGAGTAGTGATGAGAGTAATTGGAAAACATGGGACAAGGATCGCAATAAGATTAGTGATGGAATGAACGTGGTGGTGGATCAATTGATTGCGCCGTTTGATGATGAGGGACGGTTTAACTCGAAAGTTAGTGCCAGAGAGTATTGGGCAAATCATTTTTGTACGGGGGGGGTGGTTGGTGGAATGAGCAATGGGGGAAAATGGCCACTATATAATGGAGAAAATAATTTAGATTTACAAACTTGTACTAGATGGGAAGAGGATTGTAGCAGTGGAACTTGTCGACGTTGGTGTCGTGGAGACGTAGATGGATGTTGGTCAAATTGGAAAACTAACGGGGACTCATACGATTATTATTATCAGTTGGATGCAATTCGTAAATTTGCGGAGGGACAAAACGATACTGCATGGATGGATTTGCGATATGATGGATACTGGAGTTTGTCATATGCAAGTGAAAGTTTGAGATTAGATGGAGGCTCTCATGAGATTAAATTGATTCCGCCTGAGGGGAAAGTGTGTAAGGACGTGAGATGGTTTAAGGGTGGCAAGAAACCTGTTGAGGCACAAATCGAGTCAGGTAAAATGGAGTTCGGGCGAGATGATCAAGGAGTTTGCAGTTTGGGGGATTTTGAGTACAGTAAGGATGGGAATTTGATCATATTTGAGGTGGAATCAGCTCAAGAAGCGCCAAAACTTGAAGTTGGAACAAATTGTAGTGAGGATGGAAAAGAGATGACATTGGTGGTTAAGCCTCAAGTCGGAACTAGGCAAATTAGTGTCATGGGGAACCGAGGAGGCAATAGTGATCCTTGGGTGCCTGGTAATAATAGTGTGGGCGGGAGGGATTTTCTAATGAGTGATTTGGAAGTAGTCGGTGGAGTAAATAAAGTGATCAATGTTAATGTGGATGCTGGAGTTCCGTATGCTATTTCTATTATGCCTTGCGGAGCAGGAGAGCAGTTTCCCTGTAAGGGTAAATTGTTGTCGTTTAGTGCTACTTGTCCTGTAGCGGATGATCCTAAATGGAGAATTACTGCTCGGGCCATGTGTGTAGATTCGAATTCAGGGGACGTGAGAGAACCTGTGTATTTTTCTGGATCAGCGACTAAATATAGTGTAAGTGTCGGTGATGAGATTGTTAGGAGTAAATTGGGAAATAGTTGGTTTTATACTTTTGGGGTAGATGGTAAAAGTGGAGTTGATTATATGATGAAGTTTGAATCTGGAAGGAGTTTGGACCCGCTTAGAATTATTTCTAGTAATGGCTTAAATACGCCAATAAGAAGTAAAGATGAGTATCTTTGGAATTCATTGACAATGAATTCGGGGACATATGTGATTGATTATGAGGCGCCACGAAATTGGTGTGTGGAGAAAAAAACATGGAATCTAATTCCTAGGGTAAATTGTGGGGAGGGAAATTTGGCATATTTGCCCGTGGATTTTGGATATAGTTTGGAAAATGGTCAAAGTACAGTTCAAGGTTATACTAATTGTCCTAAGTATCAGGTGATTAAATCGCGGGGATTTGGAGCGGATTTAGATGCAAGTGTCAGAGTTGAGGGGGCTGAATATAATTTAGTGTGGTCAAAATTGATTAAATGTACCTCACTGACTGATTGTGGTGGAAATTCGGTTAATTTGGAGGCAGTAGTTAAGAATAGTAGTGTGAAATTGGAAAACAACATGATATCGGGAAATTACGAAGTTTGGTTTGATGTGCCAAGTGAATTGCGTCCTAGGGTTTGTGGTCCTAAACTGGTGGCTGGATTAGATAAGTCATGTAGTGTGATGAGTGCATATCCTGTTACGCTTGATAGTGATGTTGAAAAGTAGATTGGATACTCGACTTGTGGATTTAATTTAATTATAGTGGAGTATATAGGAAGTTTTATGGAAAAAATTAAGAAAGATGATATGAATTATCGATGGATAATTGGTGGGGTGGCTCTGGTGGTGATGGTTGTGTCTGGATATATGGTTTTGCGTAAACCTGCTGTAGTGGATGTGCCAAGTATGGGGGCGGAGGAAGTCGTGCAAGCTAACGTGATGAGTGATGCGCAAGCCGTGGAGAAGGAACGTAAATCACGGGAGTTGTGGAATGGTTTGAATCAGGGGGATGCATTGCCCGCTCAGTTACAAGAATATGTTACAGGCGTTGATTATGAGGGAATGAAAATATATTTTAGTGATTTAGTTGAGATTTA
>CAYUGO010000101.1:0-3158 GCA_964444295.1 uncultured Gammaproteobacteria bacterium
TCTTGCGCATCACCCATTTCAATCGGCTTAATCGCAAATTTTTTTGAATTTCCACTTACTATTCCATATCTACTTCCCATCCCATGTCCAACCGAAACCAATGTCCCAATTGCCAAATTATTTGGAATAATTCGCAAGACACCAGGGCTAACAAAAACATTTTTACCCCAATTATCAACCAATCCTTTACCCAAAACATTCCCCTTAACATTACTCGATGTTTTACCACTTGATCTATTCTCAACCTGATGTAGGGTAGAGCTGACTTTGACTGCATTACTCAATCCTTGATACTGCTGCAAGTCCATATCCAAGAAACTAATCTGTTTTATCCCTTTTTAACTTAGTTTTAATTTTTCCAATCCAATCCTTAACATCAATCCTCTTTACCAAAATATATAATATCCAATTAACCGATAACACTATACTTCCTACCATATAACCTCCAATTGAATCGCTAATCCAATGCTCACCTGTATAAACTCTCGATAATCCAATTAATGCAATCAATAAGCCTATTGCAATTAATATCAAATTCCGGATAAATGAAGACTTCATTTTTTTATAAAAAACCAATCCCACGAATCCAAAAAAACATACATATGTCAACACATGTCCCGCAGGGAAACTATTTGTTCCACCTTCAAGTCCTACATTAACCACGTTAACTAATTCTGGAGATGGTCGCAACCTATCCACCATATACTTGGTTGGATATGCCCAGTTGTTTTCCATCCAAAATATACTTAAATAAATCAGCACCTCCCGCCACCATCTCCGGATCCCCATATATAAGAAAAACGCTCCCACAATATATCCCATCTGAGGCGGGTATCCCGGATAACTAATCCAAGCCATTAACCTATCCAAGATAGGAGATGAAAAACCCTGCAACCACAACGAAAACGACAAATCAAATCCAAAATAATCATACCTATTTGCCAAAACAGCCACCCAAACAAACGCTCCCAACATTACAACTGAATAAATAATCAACCATACAAACCTCTTACTTTTAAGTAATATATTCATTTTATAACTACATTAATATAAACTAACTTACATTATATGACACAACATTCTAATTCACTACCCACATCAGAAGAAATCCAAGACAAAGTTATAGAAACCACCTCTTCCCCCAAAACAAGACACAGACGTGCTTATTTGAGCTTTATCTATATCAGTGTTGCAACAGTCATTTTTGCAATGTTAGCATTTTATGCCAAAACAGTTTCCTACTTTGCCTTCGATTTACCTATATCCCTCAGCCTTCAGTCACTTCAATCTCCATATACAGACTTAATTTTTCGTACCATAAGTTCCCCCGGCTACTCGCCTCAGATTATCATTATTTCATCCTTAATCATCGTACCTTTATATTACCTGGGCTTTCGATATGAAAGTTTAACCGCAGCTGCCAATGCCGTTATCACCAGCACAATAGGTATTGTTCTCAAAAATTTAATTCACCGTAGCCGACCTCCTATCGAACTTGTCCAGGTAACCAAATTTCTACCCGACTACAGCTTCCCCAGTGGTCACGTACTATTCTATACTTCATTTTTTGGCTTTATTTGGTTTTTGTCCTATGTTCTTCTCAAAAAATCAATTCCAAAAATTATTCTTCTAGTTATCTTAGGTTTATTAATTGTCTTAATCGCACCATCTCGAATATTTTTGGGCCAACACTGGGCCAGTGACACGCTTGGCAGTTACTTGTTAGGCAGCGTGCTTTTACTTCTTACTGTCAGTTTCTATAACTGGGGCAAGAAGCGTTATCTCATTCGTCAACCAGTTGCTCCTCGTTAGTTACAAGTGTATATCTTAATCTCCATCCAACCAATAAAGAATACAATCCAAACAACCCAAACCCCAACGATATAACTAACAGTATCCACTTCCCATAGGGAACTTGATATATAAAATACAACGCCTCATCTACACCTGCAGAATCCAACCCCTGTAATCTTGCCTGAGCGTCCCAGAAAAAATAACCAATTACTCCATAAACAATCGACCTAACAATACTCCCAACCACTCCAGTCATAACAATCAGTCGCCTGGTCCAAACTGCCAAAGTATTAATATCTATTTCTCTGACGAAGCTTCGCTTCAATCCACTTATCAACCTCATCACCGCAGCCCCAATCATGATTACCCCTATCACGCGAAAAATCATCACTCCCCAACTTTGATTCAATAAATAAAACATCGGATCATTTACTAACTTTGTCCCATGTCTACTATTCATTTGTAAATTTAATTGAATTGCAAACAAACTCACTGTCAAATATGAAACTGCACTTATCAAATATCCACCTCTCAACGCCACGCCATTCCAACCCTTGCTTTTCCCAAATGGATTATAAAATACCCTTATCCAGCCCCACAGACTGTATGCCATCAAACCAATGACAAAAACCCAACTCACATATCCTCCCCAAGGTTGACTATAAATACTCACCAAAGCTCCCGAAATATCTACTACGCCCGAACTCCAACCCAACGCAAATTTAAACGCCAACCATCCCACCACCATATACAAAACACCTCTAATCATTAATCCTGCTCTAATATACTTTTCAAAATAATCACTACTAATCAATTTATCTAATCGATATAATACTTGTTTCATACTTTGTTCTACGGATCCAACCGAGTTCTAGATTCTAACGTCTGTCTTTCTTTTGGAGGAAACCCGGTAATAACATTTAATCCACCAGCAATAATTTTCATTTCAACCGGAGTCGTACCAAATATTCTTCCATCACCATGAACTGATTTTGGCTTTCTTGTAATAATTTTCACTTTTGACCCCTGATACCTATTTATTTTACGGCTTCTGAATTTTCCCTTAAGCTTACTACCAATAAAAAAGCTTACAATCTGAGCAACATCCATTCTAAACACCGAAACGGTAAGCTTATGATCATTCAACTTTGCATCAGGCGCTACCATCCACGCAGGACCAGTTCTCGGGCCATTTGACACTTCAACCAACGGAGAACGTGCCTCTATTACTTGACCATCAACCACAATCTTAATTTTATATCTATAATAATCAAAAAAAGCCTTAATCAAATTAACCAAACTTCCTAGCTTTCCTTTTTCTAAATGAAGCATACCTTTTTGTAGTTTCGCTTCCAAACCCACAC
>CAYUGO010000102.1:0-3092 GCA_964444295.1 uncultured Gammaproteobacteria bacterium
ACCGTTGCAGATATAACCACAAGAGCAAATAATGTAATAGAAATAAAAACTTTTTTCATGGAAATATTATCCTGTATAGTTTTATATAAGTAAAGTTATAGTAATTCTTACGTTGGTATAAGATTTTCTTTCGGGAAAATAATCTTATCAATTTGTTCAAATCCAACCTCGTATGATATAAGGTAACATAAATAATACTTGTTATTAGCAAATTATTTATATTGAATTTAATTGTCAATGGAAATCAAACAGCACCGTTTGCTTATTATCCTTGTAATCTTGAAGGGATTTTGTGTTCTCTATGATTATAAACAACAAAAAACTGTCCTCCCCTAATGCTCTTGGAGGGGATCTAATCCTGGAATTTCTGTACTTTTTTGTGTTGCTATCCGTAATAACGTTGAAATAAAAACAAGCTCTTTACTACGTTATTGAAATTATTTTTTACTCTTTTGCTCTAAACAATAAAAAATGTTCTTCTTAGTGGTCTTCTTACTCTTTGTTATGATCTTTTTTCTTGTTCTAAACATTAAAAAATGTTCTTCTCAGTGATCTGAGTGAGCTTAGTGGTGAAATCTTTTTTGTTTGTAGATTTATCTATTCTGTGCTCTCCGTGAACCTTTCTCTTCTCGAAAGTAAAAGAACAGCCTCTTTACTCGCTTTCCTTTAACCGTTTAATACCTTCAAGAAGCGGATGCCATCCGTAAACAAGCGTTACCATAAATCCATCCATTCGCGATGCATCAAAGGCATCATCGTTAATTGTTGATTTGTAACCAAAAGTTAGATTCAGATTATCATTAATCTGGTATCCTCCTTGTGCGCTATTGAGCAGTCTCAGAATTCGACTTCGATTCCTTTTGTCTTCGCCACCTTGTAGATGGCATCAAAGGTTCCTGCCGTGTTCCAGGGCGCGTCCGGGGGGTCGTTGCGGAACTCCCTATACGCCCGTTCGACGTTCATGTAGAGCCGCGCCGGGGCACGCCATTCACCGTAGGGGCCAAACTCGATCCCTTTGGCCGCATCCAATGAAGTTTTTCCTGCGTCGAAGCACTTTTTCGATTCATCACGGACGTACTGAAGGTAGGCTTTCAGCTCGGTTACTCCTTCGATTCCGCAGAGCGGGCCGTGGCCCGGGACGATGATTTCCGGGTTGAGTTGGGCGATCAAGTCGAGGCACTGAAACCACTTTTCGAAGGATCCGGTCCAGCCCATCGGCGTACACTGGCGGAAAAGCACGTCGCCAGCGAAGACCACGCGCTCCTTGGGGACATGGATGATCGTATCTCCGACCTGGTGGCACGGTCCAACGTAGATCAAGTGGACTTCTATGCCGTCGAGGTCCAGCTCATAGCGTGTGTCGAACAAGGTTGTGGGCAGGACGAGTTCGACGCCTTCGAGGTTATAGTCCTCTGCCAGTTGCTCCCCTGCTGCCGCGACGCCGGGGTGGAGCACCTTGAGTGCAAGCCGCGAGGGCAGATGAGACACACCGTGCAGCAGTTTCTGGGTCTCCTCCGGATTGGCGACGTGCTTCATCCGCTCGGGCACCGACCGGTGGGCAATGATCTCCGCGCCCTCAAAAAGCTGATTGCCCCAGACGTGGTCGCCGTCCTCGTGAGTGTTGATCACACGCTTTGGCATGCCTTGCCAGACCTTGCCGAACAGTTCAATCATCTGGCGCCCGTGGGGCAGATCCGACTGTGTGTCGATCACCACACCCCCGGCACGGTTGATGAGACCGGAGTTGGCGTCACATACGCGATTCTTTTCGTTCAGGACCGCAAAGCAATTGTCGCTGACTTGTTTCATTTCCATTTGAACATCCCTCTATTTAATTAAGTAATTATAAAATTCTAATATCACAGGATTAATTGTCCATATTAGTTTTGACTAAACATGATATTTCTGTAATTGTTCACGAACTGGCCAACGGCTAGGAAGAAGCTTACCAGTCGGTTCAGCAAAATAGCAGCGTAGTGTTCCGAGTTTTTCCATGGTAATCTCAATTTCTGAATCAGGGTCAATAAATTCATCATGGTCACAGCCGGTGCAATCAGGAATAGTTCCAAATCCAGCAACTGTTCCGGATTTTAATGTAGTAACAAAACTCAACCACGCAAACACGTCTTCTGTCTTATGACTGATTTCGGAAGTCGATCCCTTAAACTTAACCTGCCCATTCACAGTAACTGTAACTTTAAGATTAAACGGATCTCCAACTTCATCTGGAGTAACCAGATATGGTCCAAGTTGGTTACCTTTTTTCATATCCTTGGTCAGGCAGAATCCACCTATAAACTCCAGTGCCTGTATGTCGCGGGCAGAAATATCATTGAAGATACAGTAGCCAGCTACAGGATGTTTTTCGTTTCCATATACAACAGCCAGCTCTGGCTCAATGTCCAAGCGTGATGTGTAAGACGGCCAGGGAATTGTCTCATCATTGCCAACTATGCTATTCATATTGCCTTTGTAATAGGACAATGCTTCGGGTTGACCAACCGGCGGTTTTGGCTTTGGAACCATAACCGCTTTAGCAAAAGCTTGCAGCAACATTGATGTCTGCGGATTATCCTTTTCATACTTTCCTATTGTTTCGCCTGAATTCTTCATGTGCCGAGGCGTTAATCCGAAATCGAATAATGCAGAAACCTCAATTGGTTCGAGCAATCGAACTGAACTGAGCAGAAATTTTTCACCATTACCGAGTTCATCAAAGTGTTGTTCACCCCATGCAAGCAACTCTTTTGCAGTTTGCTCACTTTCGGGAAGAGCCGCAAGATACGACTTGCTGTCTTTCAGGAAATGAGATGATTTTACAGACTTGCTTACAAGTGCTGAAAACGGGATAGCATAGTCTCGAATGACCACACCAAAATGAGGTTGTGGGTTATTTGATATAAATCGTATTAGTTTCACTTTTAATCTCCTTTTTTTACTAATAGAATAAACAGTAAAAACTTTATTAATCAACGGCCACCGCAATTGATGACCGTATAAATTATTTCGTGTCTTATTTCACTTCGTACCCGGCTCTAATCAGCCCTCCAAACCGAGTTTGTAAATCTGATTTGCTGTCTTCCAGGCAATTT
>CAYUGO010000103.1:0-3028 GCA_964444295.1 uncultured Gammaproteobacteria bacterium
CATTACTATTCGAGATTCTCGCCCCCGGGAACTACGATAGGAATGCTCTTTTTTTAATGAAATTAAAAAGTGCTTCTTGTCACTACTCCGGACAATTGTCCAAAGCGCGCCATTAATTCGAATTGTTTACGAGTCGAAAATCTACTATCCAAGACTTTAACCTTTTTCATGTCAAAAACGCGACTAGCAGGTTTTAGTATCCAATTACTCTTCCTAACTCCCAATACAGATAGCAGTTTCCGCATATAAATGTAATATAACAAAACATGCAACTAATGTCAATCCTATAGAAAATAATACTTAAATTCCACTAAACCCTATAATTTATATTTTCCGCCAAATACGCTCAAAGATGCATCAATATACACTAATTTGGCGCATTGTGGAAAACTTGTGCACACTCCCAAAACAACTCTATTACTTGCCTAAACCAATAAGATCGAAGATATCTCTCAGAGTTGTCTCAGTTTTCAACCCTTTATCACTTATATCTTTTGATCTTTGTTTCGGCGCTGCCACCAGCTCATATCCCATTCTCTTAGCTTCTCTCAATCGCAAATCATAATCTCTAACCATCCTTACTTCGCCCAATAAGCCTACTTCGCCAAATACCACCAGATTCTTTTTTAGGCTTTTATCATAATAAGCCGATGCTATAGCACTACAGATAGCAGCATCAACTGCAGTATCATCTATCTTCAAACCTCCTACAACATTTACAAATATATCCATAGTTCCCAGGGGGATCCTCATACGTTTACTTAGAACTGCAATCAAAGTTTGTAGGCGATTATAATCAAAACCACTTGCCACTCGCCGTGGCATAGGCAACTCAGAATTAGCTACCAAGGCTTGGATTTCAACCAGTAAAACCCTAGTACCTTCCAGCACAGCAGTTACCACAGTGCCAGAAGGTGATTCCTGTCGCTCAGAGATAAACAGTGCTGATGGATTATCCACGGATATCAAACCCTCTGATTCCATCATAAAAACTCCAATTTCATTCGTCGTCCCAAATCTATTCTTCACACCCCGCAATAATCTCAAACCCTGACTTCTATCGCCCTCGAACCACAACACTACATCCACCATATGTTCTAGCAACCTTGGCCCTGCAATTGTGCCATCTTTGGTTACATGTCCTACCAGTACTATTGGTATTGAGTTTTTTTTAGCCGTACTTATCAACCTAGCCGATGATTCTCTCACTTGTGACACGCTACCAGCTACTCCATCAATATCCTCACATCCTACTGTTTGTATCGAATCAATAATTACCAATCCCCATTGTTTTTGAGAAATCAAATCCTCAATCACACTCACACTATCAGTAGATACCAAACTAATTGCTTTTATCCCTTCATTACTCTTATCCCTGGACAACCTTTGCAATCGCATCCCAATTTGATTTACAGATTCTTCTCCAGAAACATATAAAATCTCACTTTTCTCTCCTAAAGATAAAGACAACTGTGATAGTAATGTGCTTTTACCAATTCCAGGCTCACCAGCCAGTAGAATTGCACTCCCCGCTACAATCCCCTTACCTCCACCACTCATATCTTCCCCCAAAACTCGATCTAACTCTGAAATCCCACTGCTTACTCGTAAATTTGATTGATCAGTAATCTTATCGGCCGAAATAACTTCAACATTTTTGGCACTTGATACAGCCTTAGTCTTTCCCCTACCAATCCGCATAACTGATTCTGTTTCTTTCAAACTATTCCACGCTCCACAAGCACTACAACTCCCTTGCCATTTTGCAAATTCATTACCACATTCATTACAAACAAACATTACACTTCTATTTTTCGATGCCATATTCACACCCTATATCAATCTTACAAAATCCACAAGTAAATATTTCACAAAACATAATTTACGATGCAATAACGAACATTTTCTTGGCACTCCACTACTATCCCTGCTTAGATTTATAAAATTTAATTTAACGGCTATAACAAGATATAAACTACTCATCTAATTCAAAACATACCCAATATAATATTATATATGATTCCCAAGTTCAAAATTACACAATAAACTAAATATATAACCATCACCAAATCTAATTTTTATTCGAAATTTATCATCACTCCCCCACATTATTAACCTTATTTTTTAATATTATCTCATTCGAACAAATTCACAGATATCTCTAATTTTGAACCTAATTAAATGAATAAATAAATAACTCAAAAACAACTAAAAATACTATTGCCAATTTATCAAACTTACTCCAGTCATCTCACTAGGTTTATAAATCCCCAACAATTCCAAAATTGTCGGAGCAACATCAATTGCTCCTCCGTTTCTAAGAGTAACTCTTTGCAAGTCTTCATCACTACTAATCAAAATTACCGGGACTGGATTAGTTGTATGTGATGGCTTAGGACTACCATCTGGATACAGCTTTTCTTCTGCATTACCATGATCTGATGTCAAAATTGTTGTATATCCACACCCCAAGGCTTTATTAATAACCTCTCTATTACAAATATCCACTGTCTCAACCGCTTTTATAATTGCCTCTCTATTAGTTGAATGTCCTACCAAATCAGCATTGGCAAAATTAACCAATATAAAATTATATTCTCCTTTATCTAAAGCTTCTATTGTTTTATCTCTAATCTCATATGCTGACATTTCTGGAGTCTGATCATACGATGGAACCTTGGGTGATGGCACAACAATCCGATCTTCACCCACAAAAGGAGTTTCAATTTGAGAATTAAAAAAATAAGTCACATGTGGTTTTTTATCAGATTCACACACCTTAAGTTGTTTTAAATTAGCATCGGCTAATACCTTAGATAAACAAGAATCAACAACAGGTTCATCAAAAGCATATTTATTAAGAAAAGTTTCATCATATCGAGTCATTGTATAAACCTGTAAATAAGGAAACTTATCTCTTGAGAATCCATCAAAACTAGCATCACTCAAAGCTCTCGTTAATTGCCTAGGCCGATCAGTCCGAAAATTAAAAAACCAAACCACATCTCCATCCTTTGCTCCCTGATAA
>CAYUGO010000104.1:0-3009 GCA_964444295.1 uncultured Gammaproteobacteria bacterium
TATTATTTTAAAATTACATAATTCCCATGGCTATTATCTTCGAAACAACCAACTTCATTATTGAATCTCACGAGAAACCCTTCGTTTCGAGTGAAGAAGGCGGTCATATCCGTATTCGCATAAAAGATCAAAGTATTACAGACAGAACCAAACTTACTCCTTCTCAAGCGATAGAATACATAAGACTTTCTATGATTATTGGAGAAGCACTGCAGAATGCAATGAATAACAGGGGATTCAATGTTATAAAAATCAATTATCAAGATATGGGCAATTGGTCCTATAAAGAAGGTAAATCGCCTTTTCTTCATTATCACATCATGGGTAGGGTCCTAAGTGCTACTCATCAACCTTTTCCGGAATCAGTTTATCTGCCTGATCGCTCAACTGGTTTTTATGATCATTTTGTACCGTTAAATCAAGCTGATATAAAAGAAATCAAATCGCAAATAGAGAAAATTTCGCTAGAACCTAAATATGATTTAACCTCTTGGGGATTGAACTAGGAGATAATTTTTTTTACTTTTTTTCCTCAAAATATCTTGGGAACGTATTTTGGTTGTAAACTCCCCAATACTCTCTGGGTAAGACATCAGTTAATCTACACATCAAATAATCTCTAGGCTCTATTTCAAGCATCTCTGCATTTTGGATTATCTGATTTACCTTCATTGGTGCCATAAATCGTAGCTCGGTGACATGAAAAGGTTTGGGAACACCGATTCTTTTATAAGGCACTACTCGCTCAGATCCCCATGTGGCTACCGGCATGACCAAAGTATTCTCAGGTACAAGCTCCATAATTACTTCAATACCCCTTTGGGCTCTTTGCATAGCTCTCGTTGAACTGCGACCGCCTTCAGGGGACAATGGCACAATTTTTTTGGGCGTATTTAAATCATCAACGACACAATTGATCATTCTTCTGTTATATGCACTTCTTTTATTTCCATCATATTTATTATCATAGTGTTGTACAACTTCGACAAATTTAACATCCTGCTCAATTCTTAATTTTTCCATCACTCCTCTTGCTCCGGGAAATTTCATTCTTCCATCCCAAAACTTAATTGAAGTTGGAATCGTAAATCTATAGTCCTCTAAACCAGGCTCTCTATTTACAGCATCATAAATAAACATAGCATCCTGAATCGCTAAATGATTGTAAATAAATATACAAGACTGTCCATCTAAAGCGTGTAAATTTTCTACTCCCTCTACGTTCCTACGCAATTTCTGAATAGCACTCCACCACAGATTTCCTAAAGGTTTTTCTATCAAATTCCATTTAGAAATATTAATTCCTAGTTTCTTATCTTCACTTTCCTTAGTCATGACAAGGGATTATACCACCGCAATATCGCGTCTAATCTGGAATTGGTAAAAGAATTTTTTCATTTAATGAATGATTTGATAGCTATAGTTTATCAAATAGGTCATAATTTTCCTTTAAAGTTATAATATGGAATATCTTGATGAAGCAAGAAATTAATCAATTAAATATTTAGATTTGATCTTACCCGGACCTAATCCATAATGAATTTATGCAATTTACACAATCAGAATATATCGAACAAAAAATCTCCAAAGTAGAAATCCTTTCAGAACATGTTGACAATAGAGTTTTCGAAGAATGTACATTTAGCGAATGCAATTTTATTGAATGTAAATTCAACGCTTGTTCTTTCCTTAATTGTAAGTTTATAGACTCAGTTTTGAGCGCTATTATTCCCATGAATTGTAGATTTGTCGAAAATTCTTTTACCAACTCCAAAACTATCGGCATCGACTGGACTAAAGCTGCTCAAGTTCAGGGATTATCTTTCAATAAGTGTGTTTTGGATTATTCCAATTTTCGAATGCTCAAAATTCCTTATATCAAAATAATCAATTCTCAAGCTCACGAAGTTGATTTCAGTCAATGTGATTTGAGCCAAGGAGATTTCGACGGTACAGATTTTCAATCAACTATTTTTTCTCAGACGAATCTCTATCAATCCAAATTTATTGATGCAACTAATTATTATATTGATACCAAGACTTGTAATATCCAAGGATCTCATTTTAGTTTCGCGCAAGCGTTGTCTTTGCTTAGCAGTCTTGATATCGTTTTAGAATAGTTTTTTTATGGATTCAATTCAAACTCCAAGTTTTACTCTGTCTATTTATATTCAAGGCAATCCAGATGCATCGCAATTAGCACTTGTACTCCCCGGCAAACTAGACACCAAAGATTACAGTCATATGCACAGCCATGTTGATTATTTGTCTAGACTGGGGTTCTTAGCATTGTCTTTCGACCCACCCGGCACTTGGGAGAGTGGAGAAGACATCAATCTATACACAACCACGAATTACATTAAGGCTACCCAAGAATTAATTACGCACTTCAATCGTCCGACTTTTGTAATTGGCCATAGCTTGGGTGGCACGATTGCCATGATTGTTGGATCACAAAATCCACAAGTTACTCATTTTGGGTCAATCATGTCATTTTATTCATTCAATCCTCAACCAAATCCCAAAAATATTAATCTCAAATGGCAAAGTGAAGGAGTTAAGATATCTCATCGCGATGACCCATTTTCTACAGAAAGTCGAAAATTTCAACTTCCATATCGATTTCTCGAAGACCTGATTCAATATGATGTTTCAAAAAGTTTAAATCAGTCTTTCAAACCCAAAATATTTATTCTGGGTCAAAAAGACGTAGTTGTGAGTCCTCAAATTGTTAAATCCGCTTATGAAATTTCAGCCCATCCCAAAGAACTTTATGAGCTTAACATTAATCATAGATACCGAGATAATCCTCACTCGATAGAGCAAGTTAATAGAGAAATTGGGGAGTTTCTAGCCAAATATAGTTTTTGATTTACTCAACTTGATCATCTAGCACGACTCTTCACTCATATAATGGTAAAATTAGCCCTGTGACTTGACCTGGTAGCTCAGTGGATAGAGCAACTGCCTTCTAAGCAGTAGGTCGGAGGTTCGATCCCTCTCCAGGTC
>CAYUGO010000105.1:0-2933 GCA_964444295.1 uncultured Gammaproteobacteria bacterium
CTATAATCAAAATCAAACAGTATCTGGATGGAATATATATCTTGATCCAAAAGGGATAAATCGAAATACATTCGGAACAGATATCAGTAAAACTTTTTCAAAGAGTTGGACAGTGTATAACAAAGAATTTAAAAATTTTGAGTACAGCATCGATGTACTTGGGGTTGCGGGAGATGACAAAAATATTGGCTTTAGGATCAAAGATGCCTCATTATACGAAATGTACGGAGTACATTTTCGGGGTCCAAATTACAATGATATTAGCTTAGAGAAATTTTCACCGAACGGAAGTGGTGCAACGCTAGCTACATCGAGCCACTTCTTTACAAATAATCAATGGTATAACATACGAATAAAGGCAAAAGGGAACAACATAATTGTGTACGTTGATGGGTTAGAAACGATTAATTACACAGATGATAAAGGAATTCTTGGAGAGCCTTACCTGGAGGGGAAAATAGGGCTAGTTGCGACAACCGGAGTATCAGCGCCAAGCCGTGTTCGTTTTGACAATATTACTGTTAAAAATCTTGATGAATTAGATGTACCGCATTACCTTCAAATTGATCCCACTTGGGCAAATGACTTATATAGCACTGCCCGAAATACCAGCGGTAGGCGATTAACAATTGGATCAGACGGATGCTATATGACTTCAGCGGCAATGATACTTAACTATCACGGCATTAACGAAATCCAGTCAACTTCAGAGGATAAATTAATTCCTCTTGATCCAAGATCATTAAATGCATGGTTAATGAATCAAAGAGATGGCTATACAAGCGAAGGGTATACCAACCAAAATGCAATTTTGAGGTGGACAGACATTAGGCATAATCTTGCCTTAAATGATACATCGTTACAAGAAACGCCACAGCTAGATTTTAATGCTAGCAATTTTGAACCAGTTTCTGATTTTCCATTAATAAATGAAGAGATATCAAATGGCAATCCAATCATGCTTAAGGTTAACTATATGTATAACGACGGCAAGTCCGAAAGTACTCACTTCCTCGTCGCTTCAGGCCAAAGAAATAATCAATATCTTATTCTTGATCCCCTCAATATTGGAAACAGTTTGGACAATGTTAGATATAACAATAAGATATACGGCACACGACAATATAAACCAATTCAGTTACTAACACCACTGTCAGCGCCACTTAGCAAATTATCTCAATTAGATAGTGTAAGTAACACCGTCGACAGATCCGCAATCATGATATCCTCTTCGGGCGAAACACCATTTTTGATTATCGATAGTAACGGACTTAAACTAGGGTCAGATCCAATTACCAATGAAAGGTATGAGCAAATACCGGATTCATTTTACACATACGAAACACATTATGCCGATATAAATGAACAATCAGCAAAATTGCCAAGCTACATTGCAAATATTAAATTTCCTTTAACAACGTCCTACAAATTAACTACAAATGGATCAGAAGAAACTTCAAATGTGCAAATATTTACATATGCTCATAACGGAGAATTCCAAGTAGCTGATAAAAATTTATTCACTGGCGAAAGAGGAGGAGCTTCGATTTCATTCAATTCTCAAAGTAATGAAGTATTGATTCATGAAAACATTCCTGTATCTTTTGATTATCTCGTGACCCAAATAAAACAAGCAATGGATGATCGTAAAATTAACCCTCCCGCATTAGGAACTGGTTGGATTATCCAAATCAAAAATGCTCAACGAATTAATTCCAGTCCCCATAGGTCACCATCTACAAGGATCTTAAATAACGTGTCGAAACAAATATCTAAGCAAACTCCTAAGCATGTCGATAAGAATTTCTCAACCCAAATTCGTAATGATATTCAAACAATGATAGATTTAATATCCACCAATTAAAACCGCAATTTTATTATTAACAACCGCACATCCTACAGTAATATCCTTATTTGCAAGTAGTTGGTTTCTGTGGGGTGGGGAATTTTCCCACATTTCCACAATTTTCGTTACTGAGTTAGTTCCAATCGCAAGATTTTCTGCTGCAGCACTTAGATGCATTGAACTGAGTGAATGAGTTTCAATATATTTATTGAATCCAATGTGGTTATCGAGATTTCCGGTTGCAATCAACTCTTTGATACGATTGTCTGTAAATTCACAGATAATTGATGATTTATTTATTGATGGTAAATTGTGATTGGTTCGCCATTTATTTACTTCATTTAATAAATTTGATGTATTGGTTATTAGAATTTTCTTTTGTTTATCAACAACAGCAGCTGGTGTAATTACTTTAGGTTTACCTAATGAACTTATAGATACAGACATCGGAGGTTCAATTTCTTTCGCCAGAATTAGATTGGAGCTATTATCTATATATAACTTAGTACTTTGATTTCCATTTATATTAAATATTAGTGTTTCAAATGCAAAATACGAAACAACAATAAGTATCAACAAATAATAACGATACATTTTATATTAGACTTTTTGCAATCGAAATATTTTCCGCATTCGGACCTTTAATTTTTGACTTAGGATCTCCTGGAACTTCAAGGATAATTGGCAATTTGTTTAATAATGGCATATTAACAAAAGCTTTCAATCCACTCCTGCCTATTTTCCCATCACCTAAGTTTTCATGAATATCTCTGTGAGAACCGAACTCAGATTTAGAATCATTTAAATGTAAGCAATCCAAGTAGTTAGTCAAATTATTTTCCTCTAGATCTTCATTAAGCATTTTAATGCCATCATTATTAGTCAAATCATATTTATCGGCAAATAAGTGAGCGCTATCCAAACAAATTTTAACTCTGGGATTATTAATTCTATTTACGATAAATCCTAACTCTTCAAGGGTCCCGATCTTACCCTTTTGACCCGCAGAATTTTCTAATATCAAAATGGAATTAGGAACATTTTCAATTAAAGTATTAATTCTATTAATTAAATCATTGGCAACAAT
>CAYUGO010000106.1:0-2886 GCA_964444295.1 uncultured Gammaproteobacteria bacterium
TGAAAGCGTTAATACGATCTTGGCAAAACCATCCCGTTTGCATTACCCAAAAGATATTAATGTCGTACAAAAAGCAATAGATGTTGTAATCAATGAAAAAATTGGTACGAAAGCCTCTTATGTCCCTTATGAAAAAGCATTTCACCTGGTTAAAAATATTTTTCAACAATATTCGAGTACCACTACTGTTATCTTTTTGGATGAACTAATTTCTGAAGGCATTTTCTCAAAGAATTTATTTTGGGAAGACGGCACATCTACAGTAGGGGTATATTTTGTTTATGAAAGGTTTGAGAATCATCTAATTGTCTCTTATCTGTTGAAAACAACTTCCAACATTGAAGAAGCATTCTCATCTGCTGGAGAATTGCTTTACTTAATACGCGATGAACATGCTTGTTATATCAATAAAGGATTGATTGAAGCTTTCTCTATTCAACTTCCCGAAAAAACGGGTAAAGAATTTTTCGAGTATATTCCCCAACTTAAAGACAAATCCCCTATCGTTGAATCATTTCTCCAAAGTTTGTTATGGCGAAAAACTGAAACGATTTCAGAAAGTCTTCTTACTTATATCAATGAATGTGTGTTGCCTTATTCTCGAACTCATCGTTTATTCTGGGATACAGTGTTATCGGTTACATCAGTTCCAGGACATTTTTTCAATGCCTATTCACTCCATAGACATTTGATGAAATTTAAATTAGCTGATAGAGACGCTTGGTGGAACCTATACTTAAAAAACCAAACTGATAACGATTCCCCGGCAGGAAGATTGGTTGAGTGGGCGTGGAGTAGCGATGAAAGAAGCCATCTTTCAAACGAATCCATAAAACTTGTTGGGCTTACACTTTCTTGGTTTTTGGCAAGTACAAACAGAAAACTCAGAGATTCTGCGACGAAAGCTCTTGTTAGTTTGTTGATGAACAGAGTTGCCGTTTTGTTGGAGGTACTAGTCGAATTTGAGAATATAGATGACCCATATGTTTATGAAAGATTGTTTGCGGTAGCTTATGGTTGTGCAGTTTTGACCAAGCAAAAGGATGTTTTGCCAGATTTAAGTCAATATGTTTATAAAACAATTTTTGATACGGATGGAGAAGTATATCCACATGTTCTTTTGCGTGATTATGCGCGAGGTGTGATTGAATATACTCTCTCTCTAGGTTATTCCTTGCAGATTGATATATCCAGAGTAAGGCCCCCTTACAAAAGTTCGTTACCCCAAAAATTCCCAACAACTCAGCAAATCGACCAAAAATATAAATTTGACTACGAAGCATCCAACTTTAAAGATTATTTTTGGGGCCAAAACTATATTCTCAGTTCGATGACAACCGAATATGGACGCGGCACGGGAGGATATGGCGATTTTGGTAGGTACATTTTCCAACACGCTTTAGATAGTTGGAAGGTAAACATAGATAATTTAAGCAACCTTGCGGTCCAATGGATTTTCGAGAAGCATCGATATGATGTAGAAAAACACGGGAAATTCGATGGGGAAATTGGTTCTGGCAGGTGGAGAGATTCTGACCCGCATGAGAGAATTGGCAAAAAATACCAATGGCTGGCATTCCATGAAATGCTCGCCCGTGTTTCAGATAGCTATAAGAAATATCAATCGCGTTTTGACGAAACGGTTAAGCTGTATGAAGGGCCATGGGAACCATCAGTTCGAGATATTGATCCCACTGTTCTGATTAAACACACAGGCAGTTTTGGTAAGGATGAAACATCGAGTTATTGGTGGAACAAAGAAAACTATGCCAATTGGGATTCTCCAAATGAAGATTGGCTGAAAAAGTCAGATGATTTGCCAATTACTCAAAATATGATTAATCTGGTAGATGCTGAGAATAGTGAATGGTTGGTATTGGAAAGTCACCCCAGATGGATGGAGCCAAAAACCTTGGGGAGTGAAAAATGGAGTACGCCTCGTAAACAGATGTGGTATCAAATACGAAGTTATTTAGTGAGAACAAAAGACTATCAAAAATTCAAAAAATGGGCAGTAAATCAGAATTTTATGGGAGTATGGATGCCTGAAAGCGTTAGCAGATACGAGATATTTAGCCGAGAGTATTATTGGTCGCCTGCCTACAAATTTTTTCAGCAAGAATACTATGGTGGTGAACTATGGAAAGATGTGCTTGACCGCCATAATAATAAATTGAAAACAAAAACAATGATTACAAGTGAAACTTTCCACTGGGAAGCAGGTTTTGACAATTCCAAAGAAGAAACTATTCAGTTTTTAAAACCATGTTTTGACATTTATGAAAAAATGAATTTATCTTTTTCTGATCGTGAGGGTGAATTCGTCAATGAAAAAGGAGTTGTGATTTGTTTTGACCCATCAGTACACTACAATTGTTCATTATCCTTGATTATCAGGAAAAAACAATTTGTAAAATATATGGCGGAAAATGATCTTCAAATCATCTGGACAGTTCTTGGAGAGAAAAATATTGCTGGTTTTGACTCACTTAAGGGTACTGGGATGAAGTGGTTGGAAATTAACGGCGTTTATTATTTGCAAGATGGAAGTGTTCAAGGAAAACTTAAAGTAGGAAATTGATTAAGGACGAATTCAGGCAATTGGGAAGTCGGCGCGGAATGGGGTTGCGGCGGGGGGCGGTGTAGCCCCCTCCAACCTCCCCCATTTTCCGAAATTTCGGAAAATGGGGGAGGCTTTGGCAACTTGCTATAATGGTGTTATTCCCCTGATGAGCCAGAACCTCCCCCAAATTCGATGTTCCACAGCCAAATTTGGGAAGGCAGGAGAGGGTGGACAGGCAGCGAAAAAAAGTTCGAAAAGGCATTATTCGGCTAAGTACAGCATTTCATAAGAGTGTTCCGAGTTTTGTTTCCAGTTTTTGAACG
>CAYUGO010000107.1:0-2863 GCA_964444295.1 uncultured Gammaproteobacteria bacterium
GCGGTTTTGTCGATAATAGGCGCTCAACCTTCATAATTTCTGTGTTTGTACTTAGCTCTTGGTCTTTCAGCGGATTTACAAGCTCCGGTTCCTGAATAGCACTGCAATGTCAAACAAGTTCTCAAGAATGCATATGCGGCCTAGAAAAACGGGTCTAATTCCTGTGGCATTTCGCCTGCGGTGATGACCTGCTACTCAGTTTCTAGCGTGCAGCGGCTTTTCTGCTAGAATACTCATTTGAAATCCGAATAGGAAGAAATCTTTTATGACATCTTTATTTGATGCGGAGGCACCTCCAAAAAGAGATGAATTGTTATTTGACTGGGAAAGGAGCTTACGGTTGCACATTGATAGCCTCACAAATATGCTAACCCATCTCGAATCAATGGAAGTACATGAAGCTTTAAATGCAATGCGCGAATGTAAAGGTCTATTTATTTTTACAGGAGTAGGCCAAAACTATATACTTGCTTGTAAGATCGCGTCTACTTTTAATTCATTATACCTACGGAGTGTAAGCGTCGACCCAATAGCATCACTACATGGTACCTTAGGGCTGATCCAAAATAGGGATTTACTGGTGCCCATATCTAGAAGTGGAGAAACGGAAGAATTAATAAGATTTATCAAGTATTGTCGACAAATCGGTTTTAAAAATGTTTTGGGTATACATTCAGAACCTATGAGTTCGTTAGCAAAACTTTCGCGTCTTTCAGTTTACGTTCCAATTACGAATGAGGCAGATCAATTGAATATAGTGCCAACTGCATCTTCAGTGTGTTTCTTAGCCTTCCTCCACTCATTAGGCGTACAACTTTCAAGTGAAAGGAAGTTAACTGTAACTGAATTTCTAAGAAATCACCCAGGAGGAACTTTAGGCAAAAATACCGGTGATAAATAAATGAATATCAACGACATCCCTTACCTAATTGTTCAGGCGGGCGGAATGGGCACACGTCTTAAACATTATACATTCAACAAGCCTAAATGTTTGCTTTCAGTTGGTGGAGAACCGCTTTTATACAGGTTGTTCCGGCAATTTCCAAAGGCGCATTTTATCATCATCGGTGACTATCTTTTTCATGTGTTAGAAAGATATCTCGATGTAGTTCCCCCGTCAATCCGCTACACTCTAATACGTTCTCACGGTACGGGTACCTTGGCTGGCATGAAAGAAGCAATAAATCAGATAAAGGATTCCTTTACGCCATTTCATATCGTTTGGAGCGATCTGTTCTTTGATGAGATTCCTGATGGGGAAGTGAATGATAATCCTGTAATTGGTTTGAGTCGAAGTTTCTTGTGCAGTTGGAGTTTGGATATTCATGGTAGGTTGGTTAACTTACCATCTTCCACGCGAGGCGTTGCAGGTTTTTTTTGTTTTCCTAGTAAGAGATTTCTACGCGATCTGCCGAGCAGTGGAGAATTCGTCAGATACATCTCAGCTTTCAACCACGACTTTACAACTCTCTACTTGGATCATGTGCACGAGTTAGGGTCGTTGGACGCAGTGATTAAATATAATGAAGGCCATCCGACGACACGATACTTTAATGTAGTTAAGCTATATGAGAATGTTGTAGTTAAGTATGCTAGAGATAGTAAATTTGAACACTTAATTGAAAAGGAAGCTAGTTGGTATGAGAAGATTTCACAGGTAGGCTTTAAGCAGATACCGCGCTTAATTTCACGCCAGCCCTTAATGATTGAGCGAATCAAGGGTTTTCACGTGTTTGAAATTAACACAACAGATGATGATAAAAGGTTTATATTGGATAACATAGTCAATTGCTTAACCCATCTACATAATGCAAGTTCAACACCGGCTAATTATCTAGAGATGAAGGACATGTATTACCAGAAGACTATAGATCGTGTAAGTAGTGTTCAAAGTTTGATTCCAAATATAAATGAAGAAACATTGAATATTAATAACACTAATTGCCGTAATCCTTTTCATCCAAGGTATGAAGAGTGGTTTCGCAAAAAAGTCGAGACTTTACATACAGATCTATTTACGCTAATTCATGGGGATCCAACTTTTTCGAACATATTGATAGATGAAAAGTACCAACCCTGGCTAATTGACCCCCGTGGATATTTTGCGAAAACTCGTTTTTATGGTGACAAACGTTACGATTGGGCTAAGCTCTACTATTCAGTGTTAGGAAACTATGATCAATTTAATAGAAAGCGTTTTCGTCTAAAAGTCAACGGGAAAGTGGTAAACTTGGATATTCAGTCAAACGGGTGGGAATCCCAATCTAATCTCATGCGCGAGTGGTTTGAAGGGGATTTCGGCGATATCGAGTTGCTCCATGCATTGATTTGGATATCGCTCAGTGGATATGTAAAAGATGATCTTGATTCAATTCTGGCGTCATTTTATAATGGCTTGTACTGGCTTGAAAGAACCGAAACATGAATGAACAATTACTAACTGTAAGCGGGTTACCAAAGACTTGGATCCTTGACATAGATGGAGTCATCCTTAGACATAACGGATACCGTGTTGGTAAAGATGCATTATTGCCCGGAGTTAGAGAGTTTTGGAACAACATTGGCCCAGACGACATAGTCATCATTGTTTCTGCACGACACAGCAGTTTACGCGATGCAACAATAAACAAACTAGCCGAGCATGGGTTACGAATTGATTATGCATTATTTGGGTTACCTGTGGGGGAGCGCATTCTAATAAATGATAATAAGCCTTCTGGCTTGGTTATGGGACATGCTGTCAACTTGACGCGAGATATCGGTTTGGGCAATATTATTGTGAATCGAGATGAAAACCTATGACAGAACCCACATTCCGCACCCTATGGGTCGAGAAAATAGCAATTTTGGACGGGTTTCCCGA
>CAYUGO010000108.1:0-2842 GCA_964444295.1 uncultured Gammaproteobacteria bacterium
GGTTGAGTTGGAAATGCAGAATTCAGAAGGATGAATGCTGAAATGGGACGCGGAGTTAGTGGATTGGACGGGTTTTCGTGGATTTTTTATTCGGCAGCCAGGAAAAATCTCAATTGACTCGCGCAGCAGTTTTTTGCTATAGTGGTTGGGAAGATTTTTTGAAGATATAAGCTGTTATGCAGCCAGACAGCTGTATAACACACCGATTAAGGGTTTTATACAGCTGTCTGTATAAAAGTAGTTGGGCGGTAGCTCGCTAAAGATGAAATGCAATTTTGCAACATAATGGTTTGAACATGACAAATCAAGAGTCGTCCCCGAATAATAAAATAAGGTTTCCCATCGGATTGCTTAACCAAGTTGCGTTAGTACTGGGAGCGATATTTTTTGTGATCGCAATCTCGACGCTGTTCGATCAGCTTTTTCGCGGATACAGGTTCTCGTTTCGCCAGCCTACCCAATACGATATCGTCTCAAAAGTTCTCAGTCTAGGCTTCTTGCTAGCACTCTTTATGCTTCCACACGTAAGAAATAATTTTCGGTTGTTGTGGTGTGCGATCCTGGGGTTTACAATTGCGTCACTGATTGGAAAAACTGCCTTTTATGTGTCGGAAAACCATGTCCAAACTTGGGAATTCCTCTACTCGATTTCACATCTCACAGCCGCAACACTTTTCTGCTATGCCCTATTCAAAGGTGAAAGATTAGATAAGTTTTTTGTTGAAGCTACAACAGGTTTACTCGCGAAGTTGCTGAATGCAGAAAGCAAAGAACAAGTCAAAAAACATGAATGAGCGTTAGTTTTGCTTCGACAATAAAATATAAAGGGTTTCTCAAGGCAAAAACCGCCCAACACCGCGTGAAGCGGACAAGTGCGGGGCTTTCGCCCGCACTTTCGGGTTAGCGGCCCCAATGGCGGATTCGGCGTCTGAGAGTTTTCTAGCTGCCAAGTCCCCGCGCTTGCCGCTTACGCCAGCCGTTGGCTTGCCCCTGCGCAACTAAAAAGCTAAAGAATCAGGAGTAAATTATGCTCGTATATAGTGGGACTATTTGGTTAAGCAATGAAACTGATACAGATTCCGCGCTAGGAATAATTGCAAACTGGCTATCACGTAAGACTCATTCAGATATTCCGGTTGATTTTTTAAAGACAAGTAACCAGAAGCGCACAAACGATGGAATGCAGATTTTTGTTTCTCGGACTCAATCTACGACACCCTTTATGCAGTGTGTAAAGTTAACTCATGGCGATAAAGAAGTTCGTGGAAGGCAGTGGTCTACTGAAATAGGTTTGAAACGCGAAAACCCACACAGCGAAATAGAATGTAGCATTTTGTTAAGAGCAGATGATGTTAGCACAAGGGTGGAAGGGAAAATACAACCTACTGTACCGTATCTTGTGCATGATTTTATAAAAAATTGCGCCCCATCTGCAAAAACCGTAGGGCTGTCTACGTTTTCTTTAGATGACTTGTCTGAAACTGAAGCTTTTGCATATTCCATTAATCTCCCAACCAGAAATCATCCTTTTGTTTTGGTTAGTCCAACGCCCACAGGTGATTATCTCGTTAACATTGATACATTAAAGTTTTTTCTTGAAGGTACTGCGGAAGTTATTATTATCCCAATTGGCGCAAATACCTTCAAAATGGGCGAAATAATGGGTAGTCAGTATATTGCATGGGGTGGAGCGGTAAACATTATTTTTCCAGAAGTTTCTTTGCATGGAACACGGTTTTGTCCTACAAAGCGGTTAACTCCTGATGTTATCAATGGAATTGACCCAGCAAATGATAACCGAGAGCGTGAGATACTTTCAATCGTCACCCATCGTACAAATTTGCCAAATTCATGGCGACATATTTCGTTTGAAAAAGTTATTGAACAAATCCAGAAAGACGAGAGAAAACGCTTAAAAGAACAAGCTGCTGAAACAGGCAAGACAGCAGAATATGCTGATTTTTTGGAAAATTACGTTTCTGAATTGGAGCAAAAATTATCTGCGTCGGAAAACAGGGCTAATGAGTATGAAACATTGTCACTTGAACTTGATGACGATAATAGACAGCTAAAATATGAAATCGATGGCTTAAAGCTGTCTTTGTCTCATATTCCCCAAACAGAATCTAGTGAAATGCCTGAATATCTTGAAAAACTCTTTGATTCGATAAGCAAATACATGACCCCATACGAATCCTTAACTGTAATTTCTAATTTGTTTGCCGAAAGGGTTGTCATCTTGGATACTGCATGGAAGTCAGCCAATGATTCGGATGAGTTTCGAGAAAAAAAGCAGGCGTTCCGGTTATTATGGAAGTTATCTACTGATTATTGGTTAGCGTTGGCTAATGGGCATGGGGATGTAGAAGCAAGAAAAGTGTTTGGTAGAAACGAGTATGCGTCAAATGAGGGCGAAATCGCAGGAGCAAATAAACGCAGCTTGGAAGCGCGGACTTTTGAGTATAAAGGCAAAAATATTGAAATGATGAAACATTTAAAGCATGGCGTGAAGGATAGTGCAGCAGAAACTATAAGGATACATTTTGAATGGGATTCAGATGACAAAAAAATCGTTATTGGTTATTGCGGGCCACATCTTCCGCATAAATAAAGCAAGCCAACATCGTTTCTCAGAAACCCGCCCCTCAGGAACCCCTGCCGGGGCAAAAAACGGGGCTGAGCCTGTGCAAAACAAAGAATTAATGCAAAAAATGGCCGTTTTCGGCCTGACTCTTAATCCAAAACAAGGCGTTCTCCATTCGGGGGACGCCTTTTCGCTGGTGCCGGTCTTGTTCAGCCTGCGACCGGCAGCAATTCGTAGCCCAGTTTAGCGGCTCGCTTC
>CAYUGO010000109.1:0-2831 GCA_964444295.1 uncultured Gammaproteobacteria bacterium
TAAATATACAAATATTTTACTTGCGAAACACAAAAAAATGTTGTATCATTGGTGCAACAGTCATATAATTTATGAAACAACAATAATTTATAAATAAAAGGAGTTCAAAATGAGTAGAAAAACACATCACGTCGTCCACAACCCTAATGGCGGTTGGGATGTTAAAAAAGGCGGTTCTGAAAGAGCATCAATTCATTCTGATAATAAGACTGATGCTATAAACACTGGCAGAAAGATAAGCCAGAATCAAAAAACAGAATTCATCATTCACAATATGGATGGAAAAATTGCTAAAGCAGATAGCCACGGTAACGATCCAAATCCACCAAAAGACAAAAATTAATAATTAACAAATTATAAGGAGAAAACAAGATGGACACTAATATTGAAAACACAGAAATAATTGAAATTGAAATTTATGCCAGGGAAGGCAAAGAGGTCCCTAAAAAGAAAAAATATAAAATCCGTGTGGACAAAGAAAAATTTACTATTTCTAATGAAACCATATCTGGGCTGGAGATTCTTAACTTAGTCAATAAATCACCAGAATCATATTACCTTTATCAGCATTTTCACAAAGGTGAAACTAAACCTATTAAACCTTCAGATATTGTTGATCTCACTGCACATGGTGTAGAGCGCTTTTCCACAATGAAAATTGAAAACAATGAGGGATAGTTCAAATGAGGCGGATGTTCGAATTACCAGCTGATGATCGGGAATTTTTAGACTCAATAAATAAGGATTGGGAAACTATAAAAGAGGGCGATGCTCGTTGGCTGATAATAAAATCCTTAGATATACCGGTTGGTTATAATAATTCAATAGCAGATGTTGCATTACGCATTCCCGATTCTTACCCTGACGTTCAAATTGATATGGCTTATTTCAATCCATTTTTAGCACGGTCAGATAAGAAAGTAATCAACCAGTTATCTAATCTAAATATTGATGGTAAGGTTTGGCAACAGTGGTCAAGACATAGGGTTAATCCTAATGATTGGCAGCCAGGTATTGATAATATAGAAAGACATTTGTTATATGTTACTGCTTTTCTTGCAAATGAGTTGAAAAAAAGATGAAATATTCTCTAAGAATTTCTGGCAACCATTACAAAATTATTCGGGATCATCTTTTTCCAAAGGATGGGCTTGAAGCGATCGCTTTTGCTATTTGTGGTAGACACAAAACGGATAATATTGAGGTGCTAATGGTATATAAGGTAATACTCATTCCATATAATTTATGTAATCGCAGTTCGCTTAATGTATCTTGGCCAACTCATATTCTTACTCCTTATCTTGATGAAGCTAAGAAAAAACATTTGGCAATCGTTAAGCTACATTCACATCCTACCGGATATGAAAAATTTTCTGACATTGATGACCTTTCTGACTTTGAAACTTTTAGAGATATATCAATTTGGTTAGATGACATCAAACCTCACGCTAGTGTAATTATGTTACCGGATGACAGAATGTTTGGGAGAATAATATTTGATTCACAGAATTTTCCTTTAACAACCATCTCAGTAGCAGGTAATAATATTTCCTTTTGGGATTCAACATCTGATTGCTCTGAAGTTAATCCTGTTTTTGATTCTCAACAGCAACTGTTCGGCAAAGGTACTACAGATAAATTATCTAAACTTAGAATTGGTATAATTGGTTGTTCTGGTACTGGCAGCATTATTTTAGAACAACTAGCACGATTAGGGGTTAAGCAAATAGTTCTTGTAGATTACGATAAAATAGAAGATAGAAACCTAAACAGAATAACAAATTCTAAAAAGAGCGATATAGGTAAACCAAAAGTGGAAGTTCTAGCAGATGCAATAAAATCAATTGGTCTTGGTACTGATGTTTTACCTTTATCAGTCAATATCTTTAATCCTCAAGCAGTTAGTGCAATTGCAGAATGTGATATAATTTTTGGATGTGTTGACACAGCAGAAGGAAGACAAATCTTAAACAGAATTTCTACTTTCTATGTTATTCCATATATAGATGTAGGAATTCATCTTAAGTCAGATGGAAAAGGAGGAATAAGTGAAGCTAGTGGTGTAGTTCATTATATTCAACCTGGTGGTTCAAGTCTTTTGAGCAGAAAAGCAATTACTCAAGAACGTGTTCGTGCTGAAAATTTATATAGAACAGATCCAAAAGCATACGCTGATCAATTTAGGGCCGGTTATATAGAAGATGTTAAAGAACAATCCCCTGCTGTGATTAGCTTAAACTCAACAGTTTCAAGTCTTGCTGTGGATGAGTTTCTTTCAAGAATTCATCCTTTTCGTTCTTGCTATTCAAGTGATGCTGCCATAATTAGAATAAATTTTATGGAGTCAATTATGGTTAGAGAAGCGGAAGGTGAGCCCTGCAAAAATTTAGCCCTACATGTAGGTAGAGGTACTATTAATCCGTTACTAGATATGCCATCATTAAGTAATTGAGAAAAATATGAACTTATTTTATTGGTTTCGCAAACTCTATTGTCAATTTACAAATCAAGCAATTCCTAAAGCAACTCTTATTGTTACTGAAGAACCGGAAATATTACATCCAGATTTTATATATCTTATTGGTAATGCAGGCTATCTATGGGTAGCAGTTATGCTTTGTCCTTGCGGTTGCGGTGCAATAATTAAATTAAATCTTCTTTCAGAAGTTCGTCCTTGTTGGAAATATAAACAACATTTAGATTCTACTATTTCAATATACCCTTCTGTAGATAGAATGTATGGTTGTAGAAGCCATTTTTGGGTTCAGAAGGGTCTTGTAAAATGGGTGCCTTTTAAGAATCTTTGATTTTTCTTATCAGCCCATTTTCTT
>CAYUGO010000110.1:0-2695 GCA_964444295.1 uncultured Gammaproteobacteria bacterium
AATAGTTAGTCGATTGTAGTAAATACGTTTAAATGATGAGGTGAAGAGAATGGTTTTTTGGTTGTGGTAGATGGTGTCAAGGTCATCGGTGTAAAAAATTGTACTAGTTTCTAGATTAGGAGGATCTTGGACAAGAGATATGGGCCATGCGATTAGAGTAACGAATATTACTAATGTTAGAGTGATTTTTTTGAACATGTAAATTTTTTAAAGTAATTTAGAGATAAGTATAAAGGGATTGGTAGTGTCAAGAATATATTAATTTTGTATGATAGTATAGAAGTGATGGAAGTGAGAGTTTCAATTTTGAGTGGGGATGTAGATGAGGCAAAGGATCAGTTAAAGATAATTAATAATAAAAAAATTGGTGGACATCTGGATGTGATTGATGGTGAGTTTGATAAAAATAAAACTATTAGACCCAGTGATATTAATTTGGATGGCGACTGGGAATGTCATTTGATGGTGCTTGAGCCTATTAATTGGATTGAGGAATGTGCTAATGCGAGGATAATAAGGGTAATTGGACAGATTGAAAAAATGAGTAACCAAGCTCAGTTTGTGGAAAAAGTGCAAGAGTTGCAGATGGAGGCAGGATTGGCTATTGATTTGGAGACCAGGATAGAAGAGATAGATAGCGAAGCTTTTATTTGGGTGGATAGAATTTTGGTTATGGGAGTTAAGGCGGGGAAAAGCGGTCAGAAATTTGAATCTAGCGTGGTAGAAAAAATAAGAGATTTGATTGAGTTACGAGAATTGCGAGGATATGGATTTGTAATTGAAGTAGACGGCGGAGTGACGGTTAAGATTATGGAGGAACTAGATAAAATGGGTGTAGACAGTGTGGTGATAAACAGTGCTTTTTGGGATGGAGAGTATGAGGTTTGATTTTGGAGGTAATTTATAATTGAATATTAAGTAGAAATTGGAATGTGATATATTGAATATTATGGTTGATAGGCAAGTTAAGTCGGTGGCGATATTTGGTCATGCCGGAGCGCCTAAGGATGAGGATTTGTATGGGGATACGTTTGGAGTTGCCAAGAAGTTAGCAGAAAAAGGTTATATTGTGGTTAATGGGGGAGGTCCCGGAGTTATGGAAGCAGCAACGATGGGGGCGGAGTCAGTTAGTGGAGAGACGTTGACGGTGACATTGGAGCCGAGATATGCACCTAATTTTGAAGATAAATATTTGGGGAACAAGCCTGATCGAGCAATTGAAACGCATAACTATATTGAGAGAATGTTTACATTGATTGCGGAGAGCGATTTTTTTGTGGTGATGAACGGGGGAACAGGAACTTTGTCTGAGTTTGCAACGGTGTGGTTATTGGCTTGGTTATATAAAGGGCGACATAAGGGTTTTGTGCTGTATGGTGATTTTTGGAGGGAGATAGTAGACGTTTTGGTTAAAAATATGAAGATTCAAAAAGGATCTGTGGATATTTTTGAAATTGTAACTAGTCCTGATGAAGTAGTAGCTGCGATTGGTCGGTATGAAGAAAGAATGAGGAATGTGGAGCGTAATTGGAAGGAAGATGAAGAAGAAGCTGCTTTTATGGTTTAAGAGTGTATTTGTATGAGTAAAAAAAAGAAAGAAGTTAAGAAAAAAGTGGAAAACAATCAGGAAAGAGTTTTGTTGTTAATATTAATGTTAGGAAGCGTGCTAGTTTGTGTTGGGTTGTGGATATTTGTTTAAAAAAAGTAGACAGTGATAGCTACAAAAATGATAACAATGAGAGTAATGATAAGAGTTGTAATTATGCCAGAGAGAGTTTGGTTGATGGGCTCATTTGGTTCATTGGGTTGAGAATGAGACATGAAGCCAATGCCTTGAGCTTTGGTATGAGAGATAAAACCTTTTTGTTTGGCTTGAGAGAGCGCTTGTTCGATCTGTGGAGAAAGATTTGACATATGTAATTTGTATCATGTTTGGTTAGGTTGAGTCGAGAACGTAGCGGTATTGGGTGTGCAAGTATGGATTTTGGTTTGGGTGCCTTCTATGAAAAAATCAGGCTTGGTACAGGTGCAGACTTGATCTGAGTTGAGATGGCAAGAGGCTGTTTTGATTAATCCGGCTGGTTGCTCCCAGCCATTGGCAAGATTGTTAGGCTGATATTCATTGAGCATATAGGTCATCATTTGATTCCAAATTGGGGTAGCTCCTGTAATACCTGAGGCAACGCGTGACATGGGAGAGTTGTTGAAGTTGCCAACCCAGACGGCAACAAGGAAATCTGGAGTGTAGCCGATGGTCCAGTTGTCACGAAGATCATTGGAAGTACCGGTTTTGACAGCAACAGTATGGTTGGGAATGTTAAGTTTGGAGTGGGTTCCAAAAGTTGGGGCCCGGGCAATGGGGTCACTGAGAATATTGTTGATGAGATAGCTAACGCGGGGATCAAGTTGGGGTTCTTGGGTAAAAGGAAATCTTGAGGGGTGAGGATAAGCAAGTTCGTTGTTGGTAGAAGTGATATCAAGTATGGGATTTAGATTGTGGCGGTAGCCGAGATTGGCAAATGTTCCGTATGCTACTGCCATGTCTACCATGGTGACTTCTCCTGCTCCTAACGTAAGAGAAAGTCCAAAACGTGAAGAATCGTCCCATGTGGTAATGCCCAGGTCTTGGGCTTTTTGGATGAGATTGTTGAGTCCGATGGAGTTGAGAATTTTGACGGCAGGAATGTTGTAGGAA
>CAYUGO010000111.1:0-2678 GCA_964444295.1 uncultured Gammaproteobacteria bacterium
AGCGCAAATTTAACCGCCGCCCCGGCCAGGATGACCAGGGTGACGGCGGACAGGTGGAAGGTATATTTTTGAGCTTGCATGGGATGTTCCGAAGTGCTGCCGGGCGGCAGGTTTTTGATGGGGGCATCTTTTTCCCGATGCGAGGCTTTTTTCATTCACCTTTTTGCTCATCCATTAACACGGTTAATTGGTGGCTAGTTTTCTACCTTAAAAAATCCTGATTTTGATAGATTATAATGCAGGCGATAAAACCAACTGAGTATTACAGGGAAAATGATGGAAAAGACTTTCGCTGACTACAGAAAAGATGGCGCAAAATGGATTACTTTAGCGACAGGTGAGTATTATCCCGATATTTTGCCGTCCGCATGCGAGTTATACAAGCCCGTTTTGGTTTTATTTGGGCAACTTTTGAAAAGTTCTGAGTCGTCTGAAAGGCTTTTACGGCAAATTGGGGAAACACCTGATGGATGGATGCGAGTGCAACTTAATAGGGTTTTTAGAAAATATGTAAGCCCATCAACACCCGTTGAGATGCTGAAAGTTAAGTCGAAAATAGATTACATCATTGCTGAATTTGGGCGGGGGTTTCGTCCAATTCAAGATGTTCAATCCGCTTTTGATAGCCGTCCTATGCCTGATGAAGCCTTGTGCGCTATTCTTTGGGAATATAAAGACCGAGGCAAAAAAGGGTACGATTTAACTGAACGCTTTTTTGAAATGGTGCGTTCTCGTTTCCCAATTTTGAAAATTGAAGGCCCTGAACGTGCTGGGCAAGATGTTTTGATGAAAACAGTTTTTCCTGACTATCCGAATCCAACTCGCCCTGTTGATTTTGTAATTCGTGTTAAGGATTCGGATGAAGTTTTGGCAATTGGCTTGGCAAGATATGATTCTGACAGAGGCGGGGCGCAAGAAGACGACAGAACAGGGCAATATAAAACCGCAATTGATGAAATACTCCGATATTCTCATACTCACGATTTGAGAACTAAAGTTATTTTGCTGAATGATGGCCCAGGATTGCTACTTGGTTCAATGTGGCGTGATTATGTTACTTTAGAAGATTCGTATCGTGATGAAGTTATGGTACTAACATTACGCATGATACCTGAAAGATTGTCGTTGAAGTGGTTGCAGGCAACAAGGAAAAATAAATAATGGCGGCTGGGTTATCCAAAACAAAATGGAACGGGCAAGTATCATTACTTCCTGAAAACGGAATAAGTGATATTCCGATGGATGTTTCATTAACCTATGAAGGAAAAAAGAACAAGCAGGAAATTCTAACAACATTGCCCGCTGTTGTTAAATCTTTGTGGAAAGGAAACCCCGCAAATAATCGCCTGTATTATGGTGACAACTTTCCTGTTTTGGCAAATTTACTCAATGATGCTTCTGTATCTGGAAAAGTTAGGTTAATTTATATTGACCCGCCATTTGCAACGAAAAGCGTTTTTCAGTCCCGTACTCAAACTGATGCTTATACAGATTTGTTAGAAGGCAGCCATTACATTGAGTTTATCCGCGAACGGTTGATACTCCTGCGCGAGTTATTAGCCGAAGATGGTTCAATTTATGTTCACTTAGATGAAAACATGGCTTTTTATATAAAGGTCGTGATGGATGAAGTTTTTGGAAAAGGAAATTTCCGAAACTGGATAACTAGAAAAAAATGCAATCCTAAAAATTACACCAGAAAAACCTACGGTGATATTTCAGACTACATTTTGTTTTATACGAAATCAAAAGATTACGTTTGGAATCGTGCTGTTGAAGAATGGACAGAAGAAAAGATACTCAAAGAATATACATACATAGAAGAAGGAACAGGACGTAGATACAAAAAAGTCCCTGTTCATGCTCCAGGTGAGAGAAACGGCGAAACAGGTAAAGAATGGCGTGGAATGATGCCGCCTAATGGTAAACATTGGCAATATACGCCTAAAACTCTGGATGAAATGGATGCGAGAGGTGAAATTTATTGGTCGCCAACAGGCAATCCTAGAAGAAAAGTTTACCTTGATGAAAGTCAAGGAATCCCTGCCCAAGATATTTGGCTTGATTTTCGTGATGCTCACAATCAAAATATAGAAATTACAGGCTATCCTACTGAAAAGAATCCCAATTTACTTAAGCGCATTATTAATGCTTCATCAAATGTTGGTGATTTAGTGTTGGACTGCTTTGCTGGTTCAGGGACTACTTTACAATGCGCTGCTGACCTTCAACGCAATTGGATAGGAATTGATAACAGCCAGGAGGCAATCAAAACGATATTAAGCCGATTTATTAATGGCTCATCACCAATGGGGGACTATGTAAAGAACGGCAAAGCAAAAACAACAAAAGCAAAATCTTTGCCATTGTTTCAGGTTAAGAACTTTGAATTATTTGTTGCAGAGTCACAAAATGTCAGCGATGCGGATTTTTCGCACTGGCTTAACTTACTTAATCCCTAATTTGCTAAGTACCAGTCACCTGTCGATCCAGCATCTACCATAAAAAAACCGCAAACACGACGCTTCATGCGGCATTACAGAAATTATAGCGCAGCGCTTGCAAAAAACAGCCCGGACAATTTGTCCGGGCTGTTGGATGTGTCCTACTCCGTTTTGGGTGCGCGCTTCTTCTTGAGCGGCTTGAGCGGCTCGGTCTCGCTGGCGGCTGCGGCGCTT
>CAYUGO010000112.1:0-2660 GCA_964444295.1 uncultured Gammaproteobacteria bacterium
TATTTAAAACATCCAATCGAAAGACATCCCGAGAGATTAGCAAATAAATATGAAAGACAAACAAATTTTATACGAAAAAAGTAATAGTTGGATAGAAATAAAGGATTGGGGTATATTGGAGAATTATGAGTGCATTCCCTGGATCTTTTGTAATTGTGGACGTAGAAACAACAGGCGGAAGTGCGGTTAATGATCGAGTGATGGAAGTAGCTGTAATTCGGGTTGAGGAAATGAAAGTAGTAGAAAAATATAGTAGCTTGGTGGATCCGGGTGTGCGGATACCTCCGTTTATATCTAGGATTACAGGAATCGAAGATAGCGATGTGGCTGGAGCGCCGATGTTTGGGGAGGTGGCTAAGATTGTTTATCCATTGATGGAAAATGCGGTGTTTGTAGCTCATAATGCCAGATTTGATTATGGATTTATGAAGAATGAGTTCGGGAGATTAGAAAAATCTTTTCGTGCAGATTTGCTTTGTACAGTTCAATTTTTGCGAAGATTAAATCCTGATTGGGGGAAATATAATTTGGATGAAGTAATGAGACGGTATAACTTGAGTTGTTCTGCTCGACATCGGGCTATGGGAGATTGTGAAGTATTGTGGCAGATGATTAATGAACTTGAAAATAGTCATAGCCATGAAATTTTAGCTCCGGCTGTAGCATTGACATTGAAATACCCTACTCTGCCCAAGTATATAAGTGAGCATGATTTGGTGGATTTGCCTGAAGGTGCGGGTGTGTATCTGTTTTATGATAGTAACGAAACTCTATTGTATGTGGGTAAAAGTATTAATTTGAAAAATAGGATTAGGAGTCACTTTTCGTCTGATTATGCTAATACTAAAGATCAGAAAATTCGAGATCAAGTAGCACGAATTGAGACGATTGAGACAGTTGGGGAGTTGGGGGCTTTGGTGTTGGAATCGAAATTGGTCAAAGAAAAGTCACCTTTATTTAATAGATATTTGCGATTTGTGAGCGAGATAGTTGTGGTTGAAAGCTATGAAGATGAGAAAGGTTACTTGAATATCAAAATTGGTCGAGTTAGTCAGGCGATTAGTCTGGATCAGTTACCGAATATTATGGGGGTATTTCGATCTAAGAAAAAAGCAATTGATTATTTGCGAGAGCTAGCATTGGAGTATGAGTTGTGTCCGAAGTTATTAGGGATAGAGAAAGGTAAGGGTGCGTGTTTTGCAAAACAGTTGGAGAATTGTAAAGGCGCTTGTGTAGATGAGGAAAAGCCTCTGAGTTATAACGCACGATTTGCTGAGGCATTTGCTAAAACACGAATTAAACGGTGGCCCTTCTTAGGAGCTATTGCGATAGATGAATCGCGAGAGGATAAAGTCAGCGTGCATATTATTGATCAGTGGTGTTATTTGGGTGAGTTGAATGGAGAGAATGAATTAAATCATGCCAAATTTGATTATGATGTATATAAGATTCTGGTGAGGTTTATAAATAATAATGAAAGGATAAGATTGAAAAATATTGTTATAAATGATATTATAGGATAAGTACATTTACACATTAAATATTCTCTTTTGAAAGGAGAAAAATATGAGGCATTTCTTTTTGCGAATTTGGGGGATGGTTCTTACTCGGGTCATTATTATTGATACTGATTATTGCATCAGTATTCGTGTCCCGCGGTTTGTTAAGATTTGTAGGGGTACGATTTGGATTTCTCAGAGTGATACTGAGACTTTTCTCGTAGTTGATGCAGATAATCAGAACACTGACAGCAATTTGGAATTTTTTGGTTTTTGTTGGAAAGTAAAGATCAAAAACATGTGGTATGTTGTGTATCTGATTCCGTTTGATGCAAAGAAGGCGGAAGTAGTGGTTTGGGATTATCAACCCTGGAAATTTATTTATGTAGAAATGCTTAATGTTGGAAGTACTTTGGATCTGGTTCATGCAATCACTCCAGAGGATCTGGTTTAATTTATTTTCATTCAATAGCCAGGGGTTTCCCTTGGCTATTTTTTTGTCAATAATTAATATGTGTGATATTATAGGATAAGTACATTTACAATCTCCAGTGGTCAAGCGTAAGAAAGGAATGAAAAAAATGGGAGAATCAGTGTGGTTCTACTTATTTTGCCTGATGTCTATTTTATGGATAACTTTTTTATCGTACAAAATTGATAGTGAGCGGTATATAAATGTGGCGTTAAACCACAAAGTGTATCAGTTTAGGTTTCCGTTATTAACGATAGTTCACATTAGTGGGATATCGTATGCCTATGACTATGCTTCAGGCTTAACACTTAAAGAGAATGCCATCAGTATAGCAATCCAGGTGTTCTCTTGGGGGAGAATAAGAACTATTTATATTGCTACTGATGGGAAAGGTAATATTGAAGATGTTAAAGGAATTGGGGGTCTTTTGGATGTTGCAAGTAATTATAAAGCGATAAGTTTTAGGATTTGCTGGAATAAAAGAGGTGAGAATCCTCGGTTTAGAGTAAGAAAACCCCGATGGGATTGAAGATGTACGTCCGAGGTGGCTGTAAGTAAGCTGCCTCGGATTTTTTTTGAGGGAATTATTTTGAAGTTAATTGAAATTTATTTCAATATAACCATTGAGTTTGCTAATATCTTCGCCTAATAAAATCCAGTATATGAGGTAAATGCAAAATGTAATTGTG
>CAYUGO010000113.1:0-2644 GCA_964444295.1 uncultured Gammaproteobacteria bacterium
ACAAATTTCCGCTGTAATTTTCCACTGCCCTGGATACGGGTATTGAAATACATAACGTTCATTTGTTCCATAAGAGTAATAAGGCTCAGCCAAAGGAAAAGCCTGTTCGTTATCACCTGCTTTTATTTGATGTTCTTGCCCGTTTACGTCAACATAAGACAAAACAACTTTATTCTCTTCCGAAATATTGTATACGGTCAATCTTAAACGGCTAAGATACGGGTTGACAGCAAATGGATTGCCACAAGTTAAAAGGTTCGGGCGAATACCAATCAGTTCCGAGAGAATTTGCCTCATTGTGGTTGGCACATCACCGAGGTTTCGTCTTAATTCGACAATGCGTCCAGCGTGATCACTGGACAGTTCCTCGAATGTTTCGAGTACATTTCTTGAATAAATCTCAGGAGATTTGAGCAAAACCATATAAAGATAAGTACTTTCTTCATAGATATCATGCTTGTTATCAGGTATCATCTCAAGGCACTTATTCACATCTTCCTGTGGCAAATCTATATCGGGGTGATTTTGACGCAAATCTGCCAAGCAGGACTCTGCCGACAATAAATCAGGATTAAACTTAAATAGAGAGCGAAATACTGTATCAACCTCACTCGCTGCACTTGCATAATTTCCACAAGCATTCCCTTCCTCGTAACACGGATTTCCATCAGTAATAAACATTATTACTTTTTTACGAGGCTCTGAACCATAAGAACGCGCATCTGCAAATATCTCGGCAGCTTTTCGAAAACCATCTTGAGGATAAGTCTGTCCCAAATTGTCTGCTTTGAGGTTTTGTGCCAAGCTGGCCCTTAGCGCTTGGGCTTCTTCAATATTATTGGGGCTGATATTAACTAAAGGAAGATCTACTCGGGCCTGTCCACGATTTCCAAAGGATACAACAGCTACTCTATAAGAATTATTGGCACACTGGTCAACTGCGACATCGGTCAATAAATCTATCATGGCTTCAATAGCAAATTTACGTGCCTGTAATGGATCCGCAGCCATCCCTGGTACACTCATACTGGCGGACTGATCAACAACAAAAATAACATCGATGTTGGCGCATGCACCTTGATCGTCAGAAAATAACGAGGAAGAAGGCGAGTCTGCTTGAACATCAATATTTGACGGCCAAAGGCTAAAGAAAACTAAAGCAAATACTGCAACAATTCCTCGCGATATGAAAAACTTTACACTCATTTATGCCTCCTAAAAAACAAGATAATAACTTTCAAAAACAATTAGCCCCGGCAAGATCATTATTCTAATATTTTTACAGTTTGGCGATTGACCCATTCTGTTATCTCTTTTTCCTGAAAACGAAGCTGGCGACCTATTTTCTGGGCAGGCAAAGTTCCCTTGCGAACCATTACACGTACAGTTTCTGGGTTCAGCTTCAAATAGGAAGCAACATCGTCAACTGTCCAAAGATGTTGCAAGGTTTCTTTATTCAATTTTGGCGTGTCTTTTGTTACCTTAGGGGACATTTGTACTAACCCTCCTTTTCTGTACAAACCGTAGCCATTATAGTACTTTGGTACTGTTCTATACATTATAGGACTAGTTTTCCAAAAGTCGACAAAACTTAATTAATTTCGTGATGTTGGTCGTGTTTTCTTATGACAAATATCACAGTACTATTCTCATTTTCTACCTATCATGCACACCAACAAGATGCAAACTAATTGGGATACGAGTCAGACAGTCAAAATAATCTTGACAAGGGATTGGCCATTTTTCCAAGCATCCGCCCTTCCAACATAGCCAAAATCGTTAGGTAGGGGAATTTTTTTATCCAAGCTTACCCATCAGTTTTTTATATAGGAGCTTAAAAAATGGAGAACACAAAACAAGCTGGATAGCAAAACACAATCTGCCTTATCGTCAAATAGCAATTTGTGAAGCTTTAATGACCGTGCTTTGTGAACGGTTATAAAAAACATCTAACCCCCTTTGAGCCCCTTCATAAGGGTATATGCCTATTAGGTGATGTTTTCTTTCATTATCAGTAGTTTGTTTATCTAATAAACTACCAGATGCTACCCATCTTTTTGAAAACTTTTATAGCTGTTTTTAGAAAGGTTAACCCAACATCTCCTAAGTTTCTGAACCGCCCAAGAACTTCAACTTCGTTTTTGAGATAACAAATGTACTCTATATTCCCACAACAGCAGCAATATGATTATTGCGCAAAAAACAATGGATATTCCTAGGTCAGACAGCCATTGCTGTTTCCAGGCCCAAAGGCAAGCTGTCAGCATCGTAATAACACCCCAAAACGATGGAGGAAAAGACAAGTATTGTTTCCCCCATCGCCACCAAAGGAATAATGCAATACCAGTCAATGCACGGCCTACCCACAAATCAAATGAAAAAACAAACTGGAGGGCAAAAGCCACAAAGAGAAAGCTGAGTAGTCCGCGAAGTGTGAATCGGATACGCTCAAGCGCCAATAGTGTACCGAGTGTGATAATCATCCCTGCCAGCGCAACCACACTAAAGATGTTTTTGGAAACGGTCATTTGATACAGGGTAAGAACAAACCCGCCGAGAAACACCCACCAATGGGCTGGAATGATGGTTGTGCCTGTATGCCGGTATTGCCAGGCCGCCCCAAAAATAAGCAATCCCAACGCCG
>CAYUGO010000114.1:0-2613 GCA_964444295.1 uncultured Gammaproteobacteria bacterium
AAGGAAAAAATGGATTAAATTGTTCGGTCCATGAATTCTGGGTAATTATTTTTTTTTTTTTTTTACCTTTATTATAAAGAGGAATAATTTGTAATATTTCATGAGCTATGTATACATCTTGTTTCTCTTTATTTATATAAAGTGATGTCTCGTCTAAAAAAAGGTTAAGACAAAGTTTGTTGTTATATTCTTTGTCTTTAGGACGGCGGCGCGTTTGTAAAATCTCTGTTAATAAAATAATTAGCAACCTTGTAGTCCAGAGATAGTTGGCTCGGGTGACAATAAGAAGATCAATGTCATCGTTTTTGTGGGGTGATTTGGCTGCAACTGAACCTGTAACGGCGATGACTTTGACGGTGGGAATTAATTTGAGGAATTTAATTTTTTGGGTGGCTTGATTTATCTTTGGCTGGAAGTACTGTAATCTTTGCTGACTTTGATTAATTAATTTATGGTTTGCAGTAGTACAAACTCGATTATTTTTGAGAATGAAGTTGGGATTACTGGCTATGACTTGGGATATTTGTTTAGAACTGGGCTTGGCCTTGATTTTAAGCGGCCCAATAAGCCAATCTGATAGTTCCTCAACCGTGGGAGCATAAGAAAATATTTCAAAATAGAGCACAGTTCTTAATAACGAGGACGATAAGCTAGGGTTATTAGACAAATCCATAATTAATTATCCATCCTACTCTAGATTAGAAGTGAAGGCTATTGGGCCAGACCATATGTCCTGAGGACATCAATTACTGCATTGGATGTAGGTTGAAGTGCACTGGAGGCGGAAGTGCCCTTGCTGGCTACAGTCACAGCTTGCTCGTAGGCTTTGTTGATCTGATCATTTATGCCATCCTTATCGGTAGTGCTGGAAACAAGTGGGAAGGATTTGGCCGCGGGGGCTTGCTTAAGATATGCACCAATATACGGGTCATCCATGAATTGATCTGCCATATCTTTACGACTAGGAATTTCTCCGAACTCACGAATCTTCGATTGTTCTTGGTACATTTTTTGCATCACTTCCTTGGACGAAAGGTATTTTAGAAATTTCCAAGACTCTGACTGATTAGTACTCTTGGCAGATACTCCTTCAACCCAGTAGCTAGCAAATGTGACATTAGTATCTGGTAAAAGCTGAGGCACGGGAATGACTCGGAAATCAATATCTACATTATTACGATTGGCGATGTTTTTGATATTGAAAACTTCCCATGAAGGTCCGAAAAACATACCTACTTTGCCTAATGCAAACTGTTGGTTGTCTTGAGGCCAGGTTGCATCCCATGTTTTGTGTCTATACGAAAAAAGCGAGTAAAAAGTTAGAGCATCTGTAGCATTAGAGTTGAGCTGACCATTGGCAGCAAGTAAATCGCCAGGATTCGCGTCATTTTGGAGGAGAAGCAGTGACAAAATATCTGGCCAGTGAGCAATGTTATTGGCGACTCCCATGGCTGCACCGGAGATCTCAAGATTACCTGTTTGTGGGGCTGTGATTTTGCGAGCTACTGCCATGAATTGTTCCCAGTCTGTTGGAGGATTTTCGATGCCTGCTCTATTGAAAAGCTCTACGTTATAAAAAAGGGCCAAACCATCATACATAAGAGGAATACCAACTAGTTTGCCATCAACCGTTAGATTTTTGCTGGCAACAGGGTAAAAAGTTTGAGAGTATTCCTCTTGGGTATAGATGTCTTCGGGAACGGTAGACAAAAGATTGGGGAACATGTACGGCCAGGTATTGTGCATACGGAAAATATCTGGTGGCGTGTTAGAAGCTAGCGCGTTACGAAGTCTTTGAGCGTATTCAGTAGGAGAACTATTTTCATAGTTAATTTTGATGTTGGGATTTTGTTGTTGATACTCCTCTATTATCGGTTTCATGACTTCCTCTGGCTCCCATAATCCCCAATAAGTAATAGTTGTTGGTCCTGTGTCTGTTTGGGGGCCTGTGCTTGGTCTGAATAAAAACCAATAAGCTGCGCCAGCTCCTCCCAAGACAACTATGAGCAAAAATATCAGGAAACCAATAAGCTTGCCCTTGCCAGATGATGAATTTGAAGATGTAATTACTGATGTGCTAGGAGAACTGCTTGAAGTTGGTAGATTGGTAGCTGATGGAGGGATCGCAGGTGGCATTGGAGGTTGAGAATTGGCGTTTGAGGGTGATGGAGATGAAGTTGGGGTTGATGAGTCCGAAGATAAAGTGGACTGATTGTTGCTGACAGAGGAAAAAGCACTGGACGGGGAAAGTGGAGTCGCTGAAGAAGATGGAACATGGAATGCGCTCGGTGACTGTGGATCGTTTTGAGGTGTACTCGTTGTTTGAGGAACTGGCGGATAATCTGATGTTGTTTTGGGGGCTTCTGAGACCACTCCTTGCATAGAAGGTGTACTCTGTCTAGGAGATGGGGTAGAAACGGGTGGCATTGAAGACAGAGAATTGGAATTTGAAGATGATGGCGTTGGTGGTGAAGATGGATTTGATGAGACCGAAGATGGGGTGGACTGATTGTTGATGGCAGAGGAAAAAGTACTGGCTGGAGAAGTTGAGGACTGAGTAGAAGATGTCTGATTGACCGGTGGAGTTGGAGCCTGAGAATTGGATTGATTTGT
>CAYUGO010000115.1:0-2589 GCA_964444295.1 uncultured Gammaproteobacteria bacterium
ATAAAAGCCCAATCTTAGCCTTTCCATCATTCAGGGTGAAACGAAGAATCTATTTAATTTTCTATTATCACGATCATTACATCATCTTTACAATCTCACCACCAAATCCTCCAGCCACTTATCAACTTTATCGAAATTATTTTCCTCATTAAAATAAAACTCCCCAATTCTCAAGCTTTCAACTATTTTCTCTCCACCAACTTTATCTACATACTTTTCCAAATGATCCACCGCACCACAAAAAAAAGTATAGTCATGATCACCAAGCCCAAAACATGCAAATTTTTGCCCTGTATTTTCCCTCACCACCTCACAATTAATCAAATCCAACATCATCTCATGAGGATATCCTTCAAATCTTTTTCCATTCTCATCTGTAAAATCCCAACTTGGACTCCCTAATATCGTCAATCCATCATGAAACAAAAAATCCTCACTTATCTCACTAGCTTTTTTTACCACCACATCTAACCCTTTATCAACTAAAACTTCTGCCATTCGAGTCGCAACTAGATATGTTCCTCCCGAATTAGTCTCATAAACAATTCTAATTTCCATTGCCATCCAAAATTCGAATAGTTGCACTATTCCCTTTAACCAAATATGTTTTTGAATTATCTAGCATTACTTTAGATTCAGGTGCAAATGTAATCTTGGTAACTGCAGCAATCCTCACTCTTGGAGCAAACGTTACTTTAGCCAATCTGTTTGTCATCAAATTTTTACTATCAATCTCTACACCAAACACTAATTCACCGGTTTCATTAGCCTCATTCCAATCACTTACCGACACTCCCAAAGCAAGATTATCAGGTGCGCTCACAATCTGCAAAAATCTAGGATCAAAATTCAACAGATACTCTCCTTTTCCCTGTATAAAATTAACATTAGCTAGAGGTAAATGAACCAAAACGCTAAACGTCGTCTGATCCACCATATCAACATCATAAGGAGTCAAAACTGCCGTTAATGTCTCGCCCTCTGAGCCCGACACACGATTAAACCATTGTTTTTGTACTACCACAGCACTAAACGGCACTATGACCGCCATTGCCAACACCACTAACCATTGCCATTTATTAACTTTACTCTGTCTCCGCGATTTCCGGTCCAAATAATCCGACAAACCTACAGTTTTGGTTATCCTCGGAACCTTGGGATTCCGTGCCAAACTTCGTCTCATCCGTGCAGCGTTCGATTCTTGATTGACCGCCTTTTGCATAAATCCATTATGGCGTGACTATACTAAGACTTCAAGCAGAAACAATATTATCTTATAGTATTTACATTTAAGACTATAAGTGCTAAAATTTAACCTGATTTTCTAATCATCAAAACACTGATAATTAGAAGATCGCACTTTTACAAGGTTAGTTAATAACTCACAAGGAGACTTGCAATGAAGAAGATCGTCTTTGGACTTTTTGTCATTATTTTTCTTCTTACTGGTTGTGTGCCGATTCAGGCACCGTCATCAATCGCAGTGCTCGAGTGCGAACAGTTTTCTGACACAGAATTGCTGTGTCACAACGATAGTTACCAAATTGTCTACACAACTGATATTTTTGAGGGAAACAAAACCCTCGATATCACTGTACTCGCAACAAACCAAGACAAGCTTTTTCAAGGCATGGTTTTTGCAGAAAAAATAACAAACCTAGCACCAGCACCGGCCAAATCAGTTAACTTCCCAACGGGGCTTCGATTTGCAGGTATACCTGATGTTTGGGAAGTAAACTCAGAGATTGACAACCTCTGGGCAACCCGCAAGGTCGAACTTTCAAAAAATTAACTAACCCATCAAGGTCGGACTCGCGTACATTTGCGAGTCCGACCCAATTCTTTCTTACACTCTTTACCCAACAACCACCTAACCTGTACAATTAATCCAAATCCTATGCGCAAAGCCATTATTATCATGTCAATTTCTTTCGGATTACTTTTTGTGGTAATTGTAATATTGGCACTGTCCCAAAGATCTAGCTCCAATCCTCTTAATAACTCCACTAACCAAATTTCACCAGTTCAATATCAACCCAATGCCAACACCCAACCCAATACGAATCAAGCTCTAATTGAAGGTTCTTTGTGTCCCGACCAAACCGGAATGATTCCACCGGGGTTAATCGTCGCCGAACAAATCCCCAGCCGCCAAAAAACCACCAAATACTTCCCTGGTTCTCAAGCCACTGATACTAATCAGTACTCTCTTGCTGTCGATCCAGGCACATATGAAATTTATCTCCAAAGCAGTAACCTCGAAAAAATCGCTCTCTATAGTCAATATGTAGCCTGCGGATCCCAAGAGTATTGTACTGATCACACCAGCATCCAGTTTCCTCTCGAAGCAAACCAAACCAAATCTGACGTTAACATCTGCGATTACCGCTGGAAAACCAGATTCCAAGAAGACCAAGACCCCATCGTCATCTCACCTGATACAGATCCAACACCCACACTCGAGTTTTGATTCTAAGTAAGAGGTTAGGGTATAATACCCATGAGATTTCTAATCACAAAATTAAATTTTTTCATTGGGGGATCGTCTAACGGCAGGACCGCAGCCTTTGGAGCTGCTTATCATGGTTC
>CAYUGO010000116.1:0-2540 GCA_964444295.1 uncultured Gammaproteobacteria bacterium
CTCCATTTTCTTAACTTAATCCAATTTGTCATTTGAATTAACAACCCAACACAAACCATAACTCCAACTAATATTTGAAATAAACGTGACAACCAATTTGGATAATCAATTTCAGCATGTTGAATTCCTAATATGGCCAAGTATGGTTGTGTAATCGCAGCCCAAATTTGATTTAAATTTATTGAGAATTGAGAATTATTATGGAAAAAAATATCAACTAAAGCTCTCACCATAAACCCATTATTTTTAATTTCAGAAACAAAAAATGGACTTAATCCCAACAGAAGAGAAAAAAAGTAAAACTTAACCCAATTCAAATTATCCCGAAATTTAACAAAAATATAAGGAATTAATAACAAACTAATATAATGAAAATTAATCATCACAGCTGTAATCATCCCCAAAATAAGCATATTTCTCCTTCTAGGTTTTTGCTCACAAAAATAAAAATAGAAAATTGATAACGGAATAAGCGGATTTGGATTCCAATAAAATCGCATATGCACGACAGTTAATGGCGATAAATATGTAATAAACATCGCAAACCAAATTCCCAATCTAGTCGGCAACCAATTTTGATAAAGTTTGTACCCAAACGGGATACTCAAAATCATTAACAGTCCAATATGAAAACTTGCCCCAATCGGATTAAAATTAGCCAAAATCAATCCTCCAATCGCTAAATAATAGGTTAATGACCCAAAATAAATTTGATGTAAACTATTTAAACTAAACGACGCTGGTGGCCCAACTAAAGTAATGTCTTTTTGCTGCCATAATCTTAATGCAGTCAACGTATCTCGAGCGGTATCATTTATAAACAAAAGCGTATTTTCTACATTATAAAAATACACAAAACAAATAAAAAATAAACCTAAAACCAATTTCATATACTTATCCCAAAAATAAATCATAATACGTCTTCCAAGTCATTATAGTCGTTATCCAAATTAATATTTAAAATTCCTTAATCACTTCTTCTCACTCGCCACCGTCAAGTTATACATATGATTTCGTACCCGCCGCAAAGCCCTCCACCCATAAGTAAACAAAAACTGAAAATCTCTCTTCCTGCCATATTTAAAGAAATCAATCTGCCGCAGTACAAACCTCGGATCCAAAGCAATCTTATACATTTGCCTTATAGCTTCATAATATTTCTCATGCGGAATCGGAGTTTTGACAATTAACTTACTCATATCAAAATCATCATAATCATCAGTTAATAACACACCTTCCTTGATACACTCTTCATGATAGGGCGTGTAATCCAATGGAGTACACAAAGTCACTTGCAATGTCCTAGCCAATCCCGAAAACATTAAATATCTCACATAATCTACCGTTTCCTTAAGCATTTCCTCAGTCTCCCAATAATATCCCACCATCACAGTCATATGCGGATGTAATCCATATTTTTTCATCCAAACAAGGCATTGCTCAATATATTTTTTTTGATAACCTTTATTCAATCTTTTCAAAGTCTCTTCACTTCCTGACTCAAGCCCGATCAACACAAATCGAAAATTAGCTTCAGCCAATAATTTGATCGTCTCCTCATCCAAATACTCAAATCTTGTATTGATCCCGAAATAACAATCTTTTTTATGTAATCCTCGAGCAATTATCCCGCGGGCAAATTCTTGTGCTTGTGCACCTCGATACCAAACACCAGAATCATCAAAAATTTCTTTTACTCCATATTTCTCAATCAAAGTTTGATACTCATCCAATGATTTTTCTACACTCATACTCGAAAAAGTGAACTCAGGTCCGTTATACCGACAAAAAGTACACTTCCCAAACATACAATCCCTAATCACCGAAGTCGCATACGTACCAGGCGTTTGAATGAAATTACCATTTTCATAAGCATAATTTTCCCATTGCACCAAATCCCGATCGACCAGAGGAGACTTCGACAATGGTTGCACCTGACGAAAATACCCCGTATCGCGGAAGCGTTCAGATTTCTTCTTACTTCTTGTATTTATGGTCAAACCCTCAATATCAATCTTAGTTCGCCAATCTTTCTTGTGTTCCTCAACATACGGCACCACTTTGGCTAATGCAAAATCAATATGATTAGATTTTATTACCAAATCAGTAGCACTATTCTCCAGAGTTTCAATTGGTCTTCGGCTTGAGTGATACCCTGTCATCACAATAATAGTTTGATCAAGTTTTTCCCTCAATTCATTAATCATTTTCCAATAAAACTTCATTACCGGTGTCGTACTCTCAAACACCACCATGTCTGGTTTCCATGCTACCAACTCATCAAACCATTTTTGATAACTCTTTCGTTGCGCGTTCCCATCATCCCATCTCACATCATGCCCCATATCTCGCAACCAAGTCGCAGCTTGCCCTTGAATCACCGGCAACAAGAACGTAGGAATTTTGAAAAACTGCACATTGCGATTCTGACTCACCATTGCAGTTTGTCCGCGCTTATTGATAATAGGGGGATACGAAATTGCTATTTTCATTTTTTTTAGAAAAAAACTTCAGTAATTATGTCATTACTATTTATTCCT
>CAYUGO010000117.1:0-2490 GCA_964444295.1 uncultured Gammaproteobacteria bacterium
GCGATATTGGCTATGTTGTAACAGGCAAAAGTAAGCTTAATATTTTGGACTACTCTATACACTCTGAATATGGTATTCTATATAAGGGAATATGGGATGGAGATGATAATAAAGATGATGAAGGTACTTTTACAAAAGTACTTGCAGCTATGTCATTTCAGCCCAAATTGTTAGTGGTTAATTTTGCTGAAGTTGATAATATCGCACATATGGGAAATTTTACAAACTATACTTCAGCCATAACACGAGTAGATGATCTAATTGCAGAGATCTGGCTAAGGGTAAAATTAGGATATGATGGTTACAGTGTTACCAATACTACTATGTTTGTTACGAATGACCACGGCCGACATACCGACAATTTTGCTAATCACGGTGGAGATAATTGTGAAGGATGCCAACATATTATGCTTTTAGCGATAGGCAAAAATATAACACCACAAATAAATAGTACATTAACTTTTCAGATAGATCTGGCTCCAACTATTGGGGACTTACTGGGGTTTACTACACCGCTTGCCACAGGTACTAGTTTATTTGACTATACACAACCACTTCCTGTAGAACTTTCATCATTTTCAGCATCAATAATCGGCTCTTCAGTTAGATTAAGCTGGAGAACCGAGACAGAAGTTAGTAATTATGGATTTGATCTTGAACGTGCTGTCATTTCGAACCTAGTGAGAAATCTGATTTGGGAAAAGATAGGATTTATAAATGGTAATGGTAATTCAAATTCAGCAAAAAATTATTCATTCATAGATTCAAATCCTATTGGCGGAAGTAAATTTCAATACAGGTTAAAACAGATTGATAATGATGGACAATATGAATACTCAAAGACAATTGAAGTTGATTTTAATTCGCCGAAGATATTTGGGTTAAGCCAGAATTATCCTAATCCTTTCAATCCAAAAACAACAATACGTTTTAGTTTACCGGAGTGCGGTAATGTAAGACTTACATTATTCAATCAGATTGGTCAGGAAGTAAAAATAATTGTGAATGAGTATAAAGAATCCGGCACATATACAATAAATTTTGATGGAAGTGAACTAAACAGCGGAATGTACCTTTACAAGCTCGAATTGGGTTCTTTTGTGCATACAAGGAAGATGATTTTGCTCAAATAGTGCCAAGTGAACTTTTAATTAGTTCCCCCCAAAAGCCATCTCAAAATTATGACTGTTTTATTTCTACACTTCCCCTAAAATAATTTCCTTTCTCTTCGATAATACATTGTAAACGATGTGCCTTTATTGGCACAAAAAATATAAATGGGAATAATTAGGAGGGAAAAGAGATGCAGAAACTGTATAGCTGTGTCTTAATACTTTTTATAGTAGTTGCTCAGAGCCTTTTTGCTCAGCAAATAAACAAAGTAATCATATCCGGTTACGGCGGTCAGCACGATCTTGATGTGAAGACAGCGTTTCTGCTCGGATATGCAAGTTATAATAACACTCCTTTTACCGGTGAGGTAATTCTTTATTCTTACTCGCTTCAATCTAGTTTTAATTATGCAGTTGAATATGATTACGATTTAATCATTCGATCAACAACTGGCCTCTCAACAGGACTTAGACTCGCACCCGATTATCCTTCCGTAGAATTAGTTATGCCGGCCGGCAGCAATAACTACACACAAGTTTTTTTTGGTGATGTAGTTACATCACCCGTTGTTATTACAGGTGCTGGCGTTGATAGCAATCAAACCGGTTACAAACTTGAGTTTTTTTCAATCGATCCAATTACCGCAACTAATGCTTCAAGTTTTGCAAACGGATATATTGCAGGACAATTATCATATGTATCTAATACTCTAAACGTAAGCTTTGATTCCGCAAGAGTACTTGCAAGAGCTAAAGGTTCAGAAAATGGAACACTGGATTTTTATAATGGATATGGCGAAGTTCAACCGGAATGTATTGTTACTGATCCTCTTCCTGTTGAATTAACTTCTTTTACAGCAATGGTTATTGGTAAATGCATATTATTAAACTGGAAAACTGCCACAGAGATTAACAATTTTGGTTTTGAGATTCACAGACAAGCCAACGCTGATGTTTGGAAAATGATTGGCTTTGTAAATGGCAATGGAAATTCTAACTCACCTAAAGAATATTCTTTTGTGGATAAAAATCCTGATGTGTCGGGTGAAATTAAGTATAGATTAAAACAAATTGATAACGATGGTCAGTTTGAATATTCCAATGAAATAAGTGTTAAATATTTATTGAATGAATTTGAGCTCTATCAAAATTATCCAAATCCATTTAACCCAATTACAACCATAAGCTGGCAGTCCTCAATTGATGGAAATGTCAAGATTAAAATTTTTGATATTCTTGGAAACGAAGTAGCAGAGATATTAAATGAATTTAAATCCGCAGGCGGGCATGAAATAAAGTTTGAAAGTGTTTCTATTAAAAATGGACTAACAAGCGGAGTTTATATTTACAAAATTGAAATTAATAATAATGAATTGCT
>CAYUGO010000118.1:0-2341 GCA_964444295.1 uncultured Gammaproteobacteria bacterium
CGTGCCCCTCCTCCGTGGTATCTCATTGTAGCACGGTCTTGTCATATTTTCAACAATTTTATCCGAAAATTTATGACAATTAACATGACTTTCTGCGCCCGGTCGCGATAACCCAGACAGAAGGATCTTGATCGTCCACAACCCGAAAGCTGGTTCCAATTGAAATTGGTGTTCCAGAAGAGCGCGCCGCACGAGCGCGGTGATCCTTGCTTGGCCCGAAGGTGCTAATCTGGGATGAAAGGTGATATCAGAAGACGGAGATTTTTTGGAAAACGAGAAGAGAGGAGAGGATACCGGAGAGGCAGGCGAGGTTTGGTTTTTTAATAATTGGAAAAACGCTGGTATCAATTTTTATCGATCATTACTCTCTGTATTGATTAGAGATAGTTGATTCGGCTTTTGATGAAGGAGATGCCTTCGTTGTTCGGTTGAAAGCAAGTTTCTTGCTCTTTCCTCCGTCCATTCAAAAACTTTAATTGATTGGACCTTAGTCGGCTCACCAAAAGCTGTAACTGCACATCCCCGACCAACGGAACGGATATCACCTTCATATCCCTTAAACATGTCACAAGCACTTAGTAAGTCTTTTACATCCATCTCATTTGTAAGGCGTAATGTAATGAAGTTGTCAAATTGCGAAATAATATCTCGATCCAAACTTGACGGCCGTTGCGTCACTGCTACAAGCCCTATTTGAAAACTTCTTCCTGTTTTTGAAAAGTCCACAAATACAGAGCCTTCCCGAATTTTTTGCGTTGATAAAAGTAAATGAGCTTCTTCTACCAAGTAAACAAAGCGAATTACCTTTTTTTGCCGCTCTTTATTACCAGAACTATATTCAGCATTGTGGTTGTATAGATCGTTGGCCAACACAGTGCTGATGATAATTCTATCTGCATCAGTAAGGCTCGATTTATCCAGAATAATCGTTGCTCCGCTCGTCAATAACTCATGTATTCTCCCCAAACACGATTCGGAATTGTTAAGCGTCATGAAAGGTCTGGATATTAACCTTCTCAACTGTTTGATAATACTGTGGATCGGCGTATAACTGCTTGGCATGATGTCAGAAATATTAAGAGTAACATCATCATTGCCTTTTACATTTTCTTTGGCATCTTTGTTAAGAACGATCCAACCCTTAAAGATTTTATGCCAATTTGAAGTATCAGGATTGCCATCAGAATCTTGCTGCAAAAGGATTCGGAATAAATTGTCCTTATCCTGGTACATTTCCAAAAATGTTCTTTGAGGATCAGATATATGAGTTGCGACATCCTTAAGACTGTCGACCGGAATATCATCAATGCTAAATTTTAGAGGAATTATTCCTGCAATCGACTTGGATTGTTGCAGGTCTTCGTAACGTGCTGGGGTAGATGTAAGTAAAAACAATTTATTTTTGGCTAAAGGATGATGACAGAGCCCAGCTACTAGTTTTCCGGATTCATCTGTGATGTCTTGTATATACTCGCCTTTAAGGTCGTCAATTATTTTTCCATATTGATCATTTTCCAGCCAAAAACGAACTATATTACGGACAAGGGTTGACTTTCCAAAACCGGAAGAACCAGTAATTAAGGTACGGTGACCCACAAATAAATCTTCTAGTGTAACTATAGGTGCAAGCTGTTTATCACCGCTTCTTAATTGGCCAATTGCAAAACCTTTTGGGTCTGCATCAGCAACAGAGATATCTTCCTGAGGAGTCGTTGGACGCAGAAATGTTTGAAGTACAGTCGGTTGATCATAAACTGTTATTAAACTATTATTTGATAATTCACCCTCAACACGAAGCCAAACTTTTTCTGCACAATAATATTCGTAAGAACGTGTATCAAAACCCTGTGAAGGACTATCACGAATCTGCCCCAAAATCTGTTTTAAATCATAGTCATCAGAATACCCCATATCTACAACACGCATGAGAAATTTACGAGAATGGCGTTTATCAAATCCTATCCAAGTTGATCCAATCGTCACACGTGGATTAATCTGCTTTGCATCGAAAATCACTTCGTATAAATTACGAGTTCGGTCCTTTCCAACCAATGTGTTTACAGGCTCATTGTTATCATGCAATGTTTTCATGTTTCTCTCCTAATTATCGGCAAAGGTTTTATGAGGATCTTCGTTCCAAGTTTCAAAATCTACTGGATGAAAGCCCATCTGCCGCAAACGAGCAATAAGCCGAATATTGATTTGCTCTTTCCGATCTTTTGTTATTTTGCACCGGTTATGCGCATCCGCTAACGCCAATGGGTACCCCGGAGAAACGTAACTAATTTGAGTTAGGTAATGAATTTCCCCTATAGTTGGAGCAATTAAATTTTCGAGATCG
>CAYUGO010000119.1:0-2340 GCA_964444295.1 uncultured Gammaproteobacteria bacterium
TCATCGTCAAGCAAACTAGAAACACGTTTTAATTTAAATAATTTGGAGCCATTAGTGGAAAAAAAACATTGGAGAAAATGGGGGTTATTTGGTGGGCTGATATTGGGATTAATGTTAATCGGAGGAGTTGGTTGGTTATATAGAAATCGTGTGGGCGAAAGGGAAATATTTGAGAATAGTAATTTAAAAATTGAACCGTTAGTTCCAAAGGTTAGTAATGAATCAGAAGTGCCAGTAACGGAATCTGCGAAAGGATTTGTGTTTCGTGCGGATGATGTGGTAAGGGGTGAGGTAATTGAGATTAATAGGGTGGCAGATTGGGCGAGAGTGCCTGGTAGTAGGGAAATTCTTTATAATCGGTTGGATGAGAAGGTTATGTTTTTGAATGGGAAATTGGTTAGATTGGAAGAAAGAAGTTTGGTTGTAGATTGGGAAGGGTATGAGTTATTGTTGGGATTGGGAAGTAATGTAAAAGTAGTAGATAGCGTAAATGGTAAGAGTAGCGATTTGGCAAAAATTAAGATTGGATCTGTGATACAGGTGGTGCTGAGCGTGGATGATCAATATGAGTTAGAAATTAGTTCAATAATGATTTTATGAAATTAAGCAAAATATTTTTGTTACTTGTTTTTTGGATGGGTTTGAGCTTGAGTGTTGTTGGTAATGTGTTTGCGGGATGTGCTGGAACTACGTGGGGAGGAGAAGGAGAAGGTGTTTTGTGTGTGGAGAAGGAGTGTAATGTGTTTGAGCAAGGGAGAGCATCGATAATGTGTAATGGGGTGAGTAAGACTGTGAACGGATTTTGTAGTGGGAGTTGTAGTGTTGGAGAAGATTGTGACCTGCGAGCTTATAGCTGCAATTTTTGTGGAAGTTGTGGAAGTGAAACATGGTGTGGGTCATGCGGAGGTGGAAGTAGTGCTAGAGATTTAGATAATATTTCGATGTCGAATGTGTGGGTGAGGGTGTTAGAGCGAGGGAGTGATGGCAAGGTGGTGGCATGGAAAGGAAACAGTGAGGACAATAATGACTCAGTTTGGATGCCTGCTTATTATGATCGTTGGGAAGGTGTTGATAATAAGTCATTGTTGCCAAGATGGAGTGTTGATCCGACTTTGGGTGGGGGAATGAATAGTGATGGGCAGTATCTTAAGTATTGGCCTGCATTTGGTGGGAGTGGAGATAGTAGTGTGTGGAAGACGTGGGATATTGAACATAACAAAATTAGTAATCAAATGAATTTGGTGGTTGATCAGGTCTTGTCCCCGTTTGATGGTAGGGGGCAGATTAATCCGAAAGTTGTTGCAAGAGAGTATTGGTCGAATCATTTTTGTACGGGTGGTGTTGTAGGGGGAATGAGTAGTGATGGGAAATGGCCTTTGTATAATGAGGAGGATAATCCGCAGGCTCAGACGTGTGCTAAGTGGGAGGAGTGTGATAATGGAGAGTGTCAGCGATGGTGTAAAGGAGATGTTGATGGATGCTGGTCAAATTGGGAGACAAAAGGAGAATCTTATGATTATTATTATCAACTTGATTCGATTAGAAAATTTGCAGAATCTCGAAAAAGTACTGAGTGGATGGATTTGCGTTATGATGGGTATTGGAGCTTGTCATATGCAGCAGAGATTGTAAGAAGTGATGGCGGTGAGCATGAGATTAAGTTGATTCCGCCAGAAGGTAAAGTTTGTAAAGATGTAAGATGGTTTAGAGGTGGTAAAAAGCCTTCGGAAGCACAAATTGAACTGGGTAAAATGGAGTTTGGACGCGATGATCAGGGAGTTTGTAGTATCAAAAATTTTGAGTATAGTAAGGAAGGGAATTTGATAATATTTGAGGTTGAATCTGCTCAAGAAGCTCCAACTCTTGAGGTAGGAAGTAAGTGTAGTCCTGATGGAAAGGAAATGACAGTTGTGATTAAACCTCAAGAGGGGACCAGTCGAATTAGCGTTATGGGGAATAGAGGTGGGATGGATGATAGTTGGGTTCCTGGAAATAGCAGTCAAGGACCTGGGGATTTCCTGATAGGCGATGAGGAAGTGACTGGTGGAGTAAATAAAGTGATCAATTTGAATGTTGATCCTAATATTCCTTATGCTATTTCAGTTATGCCGTGTGCTGCGGGAGAACAATTTCCTTGTAATGGGAAAGAGTTGTCGTTTCGTGCAACTTGTCCGGTTAATGTGGAGCCGAAATGGACAATTACTGCTCGGGCAATGTGTGTAAGTCCGGCATCTGGAGATGTGAGTGAGCCTGTTTTCTTCCCTGGGTCAGCGACTAAGTATAGTGTGAGTAACAGTGATGGAGTGGTTAGTAGTAAGTTGGGGAATAATCGGTTGTATA
>CAYUGO010000120.1:0-2309 GCA_964444295.1 uncultured Gammaproteobacteria bacterium
ATGATCAAGCGCTAGAAGGCAAGGTAAGCCCTGATGAAATTGTTATTAATAAATTTAGTGAGGAAATATCTCTAAGTTTGGATGGCAAAATGCCGTTTGTCATTGACTGGGACGAGGATGAGGTAATGCTTAAATCACGAAAAGCCAATGATGAAGGAAGTCTAATAAACGATGAGATGATAATTAAGATTGTGGGCGTTTTGCGGTTAGTGGAATCAAAAACGCTATTTCCTGTTTCTATTGGCTGGCAAATAATAGGTAACGAAATAGTTGTAAGTACTATCTTGCGGCATGATCAAGAGAATACGACGGTTTTGAAGCATACAGGACTAAATGTGTTAGTTCATGGGAAATCAATTGTTAATGGTATCGTCAGCGGTGAATTGGAGATTGTAAATGAAAAAAATAATAAAACAAAACAAGGATTGGTCTTGTATTTGAATAAGTGGAATGAGAAATATTTAAGTCAGATAATTCATGCTAAGGGGGTGATTGTAGGAGAAATCGGGATTCACGAAAAACTGATGGTTAAGTCTATCTTAAGAGAACACGGAATTGTGAGTAGTGAGGCTAATTTGAGTCATTTAATGAAATTACCCATCACAGTGACTTTGGATGGGAAAACTGGCTTGGTCTATGAAGGCAATCTTTTGCAAAGAATTCATGCAAATCACAAAATTGTACCTGTGAAGGAAAAGATGCTATTTGCTTCGGCAGTTAAGAAGACTACTGCAAGCCGAGTTTATTTGGTATTGGATGAAATCAGTTCTGCCCTGCCTGATTTGGATGGAGTCGAAGGATTAATCGTAACCGCCGAGTATCTATGGTGTAAGATTGATACTCATCCGGAGTATATGAAAGAACACAAAAAGTTACACTTGATAACTGATGAATTAATTGAGAAATTAACTCATGTCTGTCTTGCTAATTCTAATCTGAAAATTATTTTCAGGACCACTAGTTGGACCCGCCAACAACTGATGAGTATGAAATTTGGTAAAGCATATGAAGTAAGTGTCGCTAGAAAGGAAATAGATCCAAATGAATATATTTATCAACCTGTAATGTTTGATAGCGAAATTGAAGCAGTTAAAAAAGTAAGACACAAAAATAGAATTACAAATCTTTCAATTGAGATTAATGGCGCAAGGGACTTAGGATCTTTGATGGAAATGAAGAAGCATTTATCAGGTAAAGGATTGATTCGAAGTTCAAGTTTTAAGTTATGGGTTGATGTTGCTACACCGCAGATGATTGATTATATTGAAGATTTGGATACGTTGGGAGTTGATGGTCTAGTGATAAGAGTTGGGAATTTGTTAAAGTTATATACAGGCAAAAATGACTGGCAACCGAATCAAAAAATAGTTAAATGGCTAATGCATATTATAGAAATTAGTAAAAAGACAAAACTACCACATTTATTTGAGGTTAATAGTAAGTGGGAAGTTGGTGACCTTAAAGAGCTATTAACTCAAGGGTTAACAAACGTGAGTTTGGATCTAATGGAAGAAGAACCATGTCGAGAGAGACTTTGGCAAGCTGAGCAACTAATGATGAAGAGAAATTAGATAGTTAGGAGGATTACGTATTCACCTTTGGGTTTGATTTTTTCGTAGGCTTTGAGCCAAGTACTGGTGTTGGCTGTGTTTACTTTTTCGTGTAATTTGGTTAGTTCTTGAGCAACCGTTATTGGATAGTCACCCAGTACTTCGTGGATATCGTTGATGGTTTGGATGAGACGATGTGGAGATTCGTATATAATGAGTGCCGGTTTCTTGGGGAGTTTGGGAATGTTCTCTTTAAGATCAGAGATGAATTTGCGACGTGCGTTTTTCTTGGTGGGCAAGTATCCGAGGAAAAGATGATTAGCTGGGGGCTGGCCACTTGAGACTAGAGCTGTTAGCAAAGCTGATGCCCCAGGAAGCGCCACAACCCGAATATTAGCTTCTAGTGTGGCACGTACGAGCCGGAAGCCAGGATCGCTGATTAATGGGGTGCCAGCGTCACTAACTAAAGCTACATCTTGACCTTGAATTAGGGAATTAAGAAGTTGAGGAATCCGTTGTTGTTCGTTGTGCTCATGGAGAGAAACAAAGCGAGGTTTGGCATTAGGATCTTGATCTGGAAGAAGCGTGTTAATCAATGCAGTTTGTCTACGTAAAAGTTCAATCAGATTGCCTGTATGTCGAGTATCTTCAGCGGCGATAATCGGAACGGTAAACAAAGTTTTAATAGCTCGTAATGAAATATCATCGACATTCCCAATTGGAGTGGAGACAATATATAAAGTTGCCATGAGCTGATTA
>CAYUGO010000121.1:0-2292 GCA_964444295.1 uncultured Gammaproteobacteria bacterium
TAAATTTTTTTTTTTTTTTTTTGCATAATTTCGGTAATTGATTCTTCTGCTTTACCTTGTTTGATGGATTCGGCTACGCAGGTTTTGAGGTGGTTTTCGAGAAGTAAGTTACCTGTTTCTCTTAGACTTGACTGAATTGCGTTGATTTGATGCATGATGTCGATGCAGTAAGCGTCGTCTTGGGTCATTGAGATAACTTTGTCTAATTGGCCTCTGGATATTTTGAGCCTGTGAGTGATGCGCTCTTTGGTGTTTTTTGGTTTGTATGTCATATCTCCCCCATGGGGATATGATGACAGAGAAAAAGTATTATATCAAGAGGAAAAATATAGAACTAATTTCCTGTGTTGAAGACAGTTTTTTGGACTATATTAACTTGAAATTGGAAGTTTTGGTTATATTTTTCATCAAGCTGAGATTTGATTTGGTCGATGTTGTTGGTTGGGAAATTAAGATCTTGAGGGATTCGAAGATCGAGATTAATTAGAGTTTGTGATGGAGCATTTGTCTCTAGATTGGAACTCAAAGGCTCTTTGGTAATATTAATGGCCTGGATATCGATCTGGGGATATTTGATACGGAGACTATCGCGAATGTCTTTGGTGATTTGTTCTGATTCTAGATCGGGTTGAGATTTAAACTGCATTCGGGGAATGATATCCACGTTAAGATTTACAGGAGCATCAATTGTTTGAGATAGAGTTAGCTCGATTTGTGATAATGTATTCTGGGAAAACTGAGTAGTTGGATCACTGATTATAAGTAAGTTAACAATCCATGTTTGGGTTGACGATTGATAGTTAATATCGATGGTATCGATGTTAATAGTATTGCCGATTTTGGTAATCTGATCCCGCAAAGCTTGGGTAATTTGAGTTTTGGTTTGGCCTTGGAGCTGGTCATCTGCACTTTCGAGATTGATGTTTTTTTGGATGTGAAGATTGAGATCAATTTTTTTGTTTAATGCTGATTCAAGGTGATTTATAATTGTGGCTTTTTGTTGAAAGTTGATAGTTACTTTTTCGGGGATGAGGAGATCGGCGCTGATACTGATGCGATTGGGGTTGTTTTGGCTTTCGAGATTAGTAGTGATGTTTTGGACATAAATATCGGGTGAAATTTGATTGAATTCCTGAATAAGGATTTGGCTGGTTTTATCATAAGCATTAATCTTGAATGTGTAGTTTTTGAGGGAAATAGCCAGAGGAACCGCGGTAATGATGAGAGCAATGGCTGTGGTGAGAATGCCTTTGGCTTGGAGGTAGATGCCTCGGTTTTTTTTAACTCCAACCATAAGAAAAACTAAGATAGATGAAAAAATGATTGAAACAACGTTTGCCATAAAGAGCAGAAATCCACCGCTAAAAGTATCAAAGCTATAAAGAGATAATCCTATTCCGGCTACACAAAGCGGTGGCATGAGAGATGTGGCGATGGCTACGCCGGCGAGGCTTGATGAAATTTTCTTTTGGATTAATGCCATGGCTGCAATAATACCTGCTGATAAGGCAACGAAAATATCTAGTATAGTAGGAGTGGTCCGAGTGATTATTTCGTTATTAAGATGCTTAAGAGGCGAGATGGTAGCGATAAGATATGCAGAAATAAGGCTGATTAAAATTGACAACAATAGGAGTGAGATGGCGTGTCTAATTAGAAGTTTGCGTTCGTAGGTGATGCCGATGGAGATTTTCATTAATGGCCACATTAGAGGTGAGATGATCATTCCGCCGATGATGACTGCTGTGTTATTTAGTAACAGTCCTAGGGTTGATACGATGCTAGAGACTACAAGTAAAATGATGAAACTGAATGAAAAATGTGTGCTGGTTTGGATGGTATCGAGAATAAACTCATCGTCAATGTCCTTGATATCGTTTACGTAATTAAGGCCTGAGGAAGTTATTTTCTTATATATATTTGTGAGAATAGAATGAATATGCATAATGTGATTATATTTATTTTAGCTTGATAGACAGATAAAAAGATATTGAAGAATAAATTCGGTAATGAGTTAGGATGAATAAGTGAAGATGGTTTTAGCTTTTGTTTTTGGATTTGCCCCATTGCCAACGAGGTTTTTCGCCAGTTTTGTAAGCAATTTTTATGAAAAGTAAAGTAAGTAAGATCATCGGTAAATAGAAGGTAAAAGCAATTTCGTGTGGAGGTGATGTTTCATCTATCGAGCTTGAGAAAGTTAATATCAAAAGTAGGTATAAAAGTGTAATGAGCCATCCTTGCCAAGTGGCAGGATACCAGCCCCAACCATAATGTTTGCGTTTGAAATATATT
>CAYUGO010000122.1:0-2259 GCA_964444295.1 uncultured Gammaproteobacteria bacterium
GACGGGAGGAATGTTGTAGGAAGATGCAAGGGCAGTGCGGAGTGTGACCCGTCCATGGAAGCGGCCGTCATAATTTTGAGGGCGGTAATCTATGCTTCCAGGAATTTTGAAAACAACAGGAGTATCGTCGATTATCGTGGCAGGAGTGAATTGAGGATTGGTTTGATTAAGGGATAATTCTAGGGCTGTGGCATATGTTAGAGGTTTGATGCTAGAGCCTGGCTGGCGAGGTCGGAGAGTGGCGTTGACGTTGCCTTGGTTTGCTGTATCAAAATAATCAGCAGATCCAATCATCGCAAGGATTTCTCCTGTCTTGGGTTTGGTGATTAGGAGAGCTGCGTTGGTGACATTGAGCTTCTTGAGTCTTGAGAGTTCAGTGTCAATCGCCTGTTGGGCTTTTTGTTGGAGGTTGTAGTCTAGTGATGTGGTAATGTTAATTCCACCTTGATAGAGAATTTGATTGGTAAGGTTTTTTTCTAGCTGCTCACGGGCATACATGACGAAGTGAGGAGCAAGGATGTCTGTTTTGGGAGGAATAAAGGTAATGGGTTGATCAAGAGCTGCTTGGTATTGTGATTGGGTAATGTAATTTTCTTCCAGCATGCGCAGAAGAACTTGTTTTTGGCGTGCGAATGATTTTTGGGGATCTGATCCAAAAGGTGAGTAGGCAGTTGGGGCGGCAGGTAGACCGGCAAGAAGGGCTGATTGAGCTAAGTTAAGGTTATGGGAGCTGGTGCCAAAGTAAGTTTGGCTAGCTGCTTCGATTCCATAAGCGGTACCCCCGTAGGATATTTGATTGAGATATAGCTCGAGGATTTGTTGTTTGCTGTAATAAGTTTCTGCTTTGAGAGATAGATAGGCTTCTTGGATTTTTCGTTTGTATGATTGCTCTGGAGATAGAAAGACGTTTTTGATAAGTTGTTGGGTAATTGTTGAGGCTCCTTGGAGAGTTGAAGGACAGGAAGTGTTGGTGATTTTGCAAAGTCTGCGGTCAAGATTATTGAGAAGTGCGCGGGTAATATCGCTAGCGCTGATGCCAGGATGGTTATAGAATTTGGCATCTTCAATAGCCAGATGTGCATTGATGACGTAATCTGGTAGTTCATTTATATGAATTGAAGTGCGATTTTGGTCTTGATAAAGACGGTAAAGGAGTTGCCCGTTACGATCTAGAATTTGGCTAGTTTGGGGTGGATTGAGAGACGAAAGAGCTTGAGGAGGGGGAAGGTCTTTGAGTAGAGTAAAATAGATGAAAGTTAAACTGGCAAGAGATAACGAAGCAATGGTGGTAATGAAAATGAGAGAAAGTTTGAGTATAAATCCCGGGAAAGAGGAGTGGGTGAGCCAGTAAATAGTGCTAAAGAGAAAGCGAAGAATTAAGGTAAATAGATATAAAAATGGACGACCAATATGAGTTAGAGTAAATTTGCATAGGTGGATTATTTTTGTGGCAGGCATTGTGCTTTACTGTCCGGAATTTAATATTAATTTCTAAAATTTGACTCATATTAGCATTAGAATTTGGGAGGTGGAAGTGGGAAGTGTAACGAGTTTTATTGAGTAAAGAAGGTGTTATCAATTTGTTGCCAGAGTTCGAGATGGGGAGTTTCGTAACCCAGAGCCCAGATAGCGATGCCTCCAAGTTCACGGTCTTGGACGAGTTGATATTTGTGAGCTAAGGACTGGGTGTCGTCGTACCAAACTTGATGCCATTGATTGTTGTCCTGGTAGATAATGAATGGGCTTAGTGCGTCAGAATCGTATCCTGTTTGACAGTTTTTTAGAATTAATGATTGGCAGTTGAGGATAGTTTTTTGGACGTTTGAATAGGTAGTCATGGTACCAGTGTTAGCTATTGTGGTGGATTGAGGTTGATTGCTAAGAGTTTGCCATTGATATCCGTACCAGGGGACGGCTAGGATGATTTTTTTTGGGGGAACTTGAGAATAGATAGAATTGAGGGTGGTGTTAAGATCGTATTTCCAATGTTCGGGACTCCCATAGATGGGGGCGTTAGGTCCTGATTGAGGGGAGTTGGAACGATAGAAGTCATAGCCCATGACAACGATGTAATCGACAACTTTGCTTAAGGGTGTAAGTTGCCAGATGCGAGGCTGGATGGCTGCTGAGGCATAGATGTCGATGGAAATTTGGCATTGGCAAGCTTGTTTGAGATTGGTGACGAAGTCGGTAACTTGAGTTGCAAGTTGGGGGTCTGTTTGAGTTGTCGGTTCGAAATCAACGTTGAGGTTGTCAAAG
>CAYUGO010000123.1:0-2255 GCA_964444295.1 uncultured Gammaproteobacteria bacterium
CTTCTCATGATTTCTAGACTATTTGTTTGAGATAAAATATTTAAACTTCCTTCCCACAAGATTTTCTTATCAATAATTGATAATTTTCTATGGTGAAAGCCATTCAATAATACAAATTTAATTCCCATATCCGAATACTTTAGGATTTCGTTTGTTGCTTGATAGCGAAAGAGCTCTGATTCGTGCTCAGATGGTTCTCTTGTAACGATATGAATATTTATTTTTTTATGTAATAACCGTTGAAAGACTTGATCAAAAGTTTCCATCCGAGCACTGGTGATGTAGGGACTTTCAATAATCACTTCACTTGAGCAAAATTCCAAGTCTTTCAAAAATTGCTTGTGAAATGTCTTTTCGTCAAAGAGACTCGATGTTTTGCCAGTAAAAAGGTGGTTAAACATTGTATTAATTAATCTCCATTCTTTTTGGAAACGGCAATGATCGGGAAGGCAATGCCTGTGGCTTTTCTTTTTGATCTGTTTTGATAGGATATGAAAGCATTAAATAATCTATCCAAGGCAAAAAGAGTTCGAAACAAATCCCCTTAGGGTCACATTTGGTTGATTTAGGCTATAAGTAAAAGTAGTTACAATTGGAGAATAATATTTTAAGTAAATTAAGGTAATGATTCACAGGCTAATCCATTCCCTGTTCCAGTAGCTTTGTCGAGCCTCATAGGATCGTTGCCAGCTGAGAATCCACAGCAATTAAAGAATGCCTGTGCCTCTGCATGACTAGCAAAATCTGAACAATCTCGATCAGGTCCACTACATGAATATTTGCAATTCCCTGTACCTCCTGTTTGAGGAACAAAGTAAATAGGTGTTGGTTGTTTTGTGGCTGTGATTATTTGTGTTGGTCGAGGCGTGACTGTAGGAATTAAAATTTTAGGTGTTGGAGATATACAAACTTCACTCCATAATCCTTTCTGGTCATTTTTAGCTTCTTCCTGAACGGTCATAAATTTATCTTGATACTTTATGTCTGGTGGATAGGTTATAGAGGTAGCGTATCCTTCTTTAACTAGAGTTTCGTTGACTAGTTCATCATCTAGCCAAACATATCGGAGTAAACGACCAAATTTATCAGTTTCCGAAACGTCTTTCTCAAGTGTCACATACTTATCTTGAAGTTTACTTTTAGTAAATTCACTGGCTTCTATAGCATAGCAACCTACTGGGCGATTTGGGTCAACTGATTCTGGTGAGTCTATTCCTATTAGTCTGACTTTTTGTCCTCCTTCAATTTCTATAGTATCTCCATCTATTACTAGAGATACTAATAATTTGTTATTTTCTTCACTTTTTGTATTTTCAGGTATTTTGGTTGTTTCTATTGTTTGCTCACTGGATATCATTTTAGGAACGATGGCAACATTTGTCACACTATTTTTTGTTGCAGATTCTGTGTTACTTGGTGAAGCGAGTACATTTATCCATATTGAGTTAAGAATTAATGCAATGAACCATACTAAACTTGTAAATCCAATTGTTAAATTGTTTCTAGGAAATTTTCTAATTATTTTTGTTGAAAGAAAAGCAAAGATAACAGGCCATAAGGGAAGAAATAATATCAGAATTCCGATCCATGTTTTTTTATTTTTAAGACTTGGATATAGAATTTGTTTCCAGTTGATCATTTACTTTTTTATTGACAGTATTCTAATACCAAATTACTAACTATCCTTTTATTCTCATTGACCATTAATTCTTTTAATCTTACTAGTTTGTCAACAAGTTGTTTACATTGTAGGATGCAATTATTCTTTTTATTTTTAAGTTCTTCGGAGATGAGTTCACTATACTTTTGCCTTAACATTTGAAAGTATAGAGGGTCGTAGGCATATTCAGGCGGAACATCTGCACTAGGATAACTTAAGTCAAAATCACGCATGGCGTCATTATAAGCAGTATTTGATGAACATTTGTTAATACAATTTTCTTTTTTCGAATAACTTTCACTATTTTCTATTTGAAAGTCTACGTAGCTATTTTGATATTTTGCTTCAGCATCTCTAATAATTTCAGATTGTGCAGATAAACAATTAGCCTTTTTAGAAATAGAACGTAATGTAATGATTACCCTTTCTTCCTCGGGCGTAGGTGTATATGATTTAACTATAATTTTATTCGGGGTTGGAGTTATCATTGGTTCAATAGTTTTTTCCTTTAATATATTTTCACTTATTCCCAGTACTTTATCTGGTGTAGCAGTAGGTGGTATGGGAGTAGTTAATAAGTTTTGATTTTCATTTA
>CAYUGO010000124.1:0-2242 GCA_964444295.1 uncultured Gammaproteobacteria bacterium
AAAATCAAAACTTATAAATTTTGAGAAACTGACCAATAATGCCGTTAATTTGAGTAATTGTTTGAGGAATTTCTTTGTAATTGTGTCCAACATTTATTTTGAAGAGTTCTTTGGGTGGGGCTGACAGATCGTAAGCAGATTGGACAACTTGGGGTTTAACTACAATATCTTTTTGACCTAAAATAAATAATTTAGGTTTGGGGGAATGCCGTAAATTATCGCTTACGTCATACTGAACTTGATCTTCTAAATAATGATAAGGAAGTCTGAATTCTATTAGATCCAACGTTATTGGATTAATACGATGATGGACTTTATAACCAACTGATTGCCACTCAGGATTGATATATTTGGGTTCAATCTTGGGATCAAAAGTATAATATGACATGATTGATCCAAAGTGAGTGACTAATGGGTTTTTTAGACCAACCAACATGGCGATCGTGCCTCCCAAGCTGTGACCAATTAAAAATGTCGGGATATTGAAGTGTGTTATTAGCTCTTTCGTGGCTTGGATATAATTAGTTATAGTGTAGTCGTTAATGTCTTCTCCTCCACTGCTCCAAGTACCCGGTGGATCGAAAGACAAGGCAAGAAAACCAAGTTCTGATAAATAATCCACATGAGAGCGCATATGAAGGTAATCTTTGGTGTCTAATTTGCCAGGTAAAACAATTGCTAACTTAGGAGAATTTGGACTACCCTGAATGTAAGCAGATAGGTTGAAATTTGGAGTTTGAATCATGTCCATAAAACATATTTATTCGATTATGATATCGAGACTACTAAGCAAAGATAGAGCTTGCACCATACTAAAGTGAGCCCCTTTGATATTACATGTTTTAGTATCAATGTAATAATTGATAGCATTGATAAATTTGGATTGATAAAGATTGGTTTGAGTAAAAATGCTTTTATCAAAATCAGTGCCGTCGAAGTCTCCTTGACTCAAATCAGTTTGGCTAAAATCAACTTCATGGGCTTGAGAGTGTAGGATCTTGGTATAAGGAATCTTGAGAAGTCGGAAATTTGAGTAATCCAAAACACATTCATTGAATGATAATCCCTGTATATGCGAAGCCTTGGTCCAATCGATGCCAATTGTTTTGGAGTTGGTAAAAGAATTTTCAATAAATCGACAATTCATGAAGACTACGGCGCTAAGAACTGAATCGACGAATTTACAATTGATGAAGGAACAATTATTAAATCTACATTCGATGAAATTACATTCTCTAAAGGTACATGTCTCGAAAACTTTATTGTCAATTAGATCTGAGGCGATTTCAATCTTGGAGATTGTTTGTTCGATGTATTCTGATTGGGGAAAGTGCATAAGTAAACTGTTTTGGCAATACAAAAAATATATTTAAACATTATTGGATTTAACATAATATTACAATGATATAATCCGTTTGATGAATCAAGAAGCTGTGGATTCGAACTCGCAAATTAAAATTTCTAAATTTAATATTGTTGAGAAACAACTCGGAAATATCTGGTGGAATGCGATTCAAAAATTGAGACGAAACATAGAAGGAGGAGAATATTTACAGGCTTTGAATGAAAAGTCATGTTTGCTAATTTATAATCATCTGGCAATTCAAGATGCTTTGCTTCTCTATGATGTCGTAAGTAGAGAACCGAGATTAGAAAACTACAGATTTACTATCCCATCTTCAATTAAGTTTTGGGACGGAAGAATAAAATTTCCTGGAGCAAGGGGCGTCATGGAAAAGTTAAGAATTGAACGAGATGTTGAATTTGTGGAAGTGGTGCAACACTATGATGATAAATACAATGGAATTGAAAGGAGTGCCTGTAATAGAAAAATGATCAATTGCGTAGTTGATCGATTAAATGAACCGAATAAATTTGTACTGATCTCTCCTGAAGGCGGACGTAGTCCAACCGGATCCATGCAAAAAGCTCAAAGAGGTATTGAGGTGATTATGGAGCTTGTACCAGAGAGTACATTAATTACAAATGTGGCAATGTGGGGTTCTGAAAAGATAGTGCCGTACAAAAGGATTGCTCTTCCTCAACCTTTTCAAAAAACAGAGATTAGGTTTATGAAACCTCTTACTGTAAAACAAGTTATCGAAAAGGCAGAAATGCTTGAGATGCAACCTAGAGATTATTTGATGTGCAGATTAACTGATGTTTTGCCTCAACAGTATTGGGGAGTAAATAATGAGGAAAATTTCCCCAGATATTTTGAGGAAAAAAATAATTAAAAATC
>CAYUGO010000125.1:0-2181 GCA_964444295.1 uncultured Gammaproteobacteria bacterium
CGTTTTTTTTTTTTTTTTGAAAGTAATTTTTAGTAGTGGAAAATCAGAGAGAAAAAATTGAAAGTTTTTTAGATAATTAGCTCTTGAGGTCGATCCTCGGATTGGTTTATTAGATTGGATATTTGAGTTGCTACTGTATCTACTTCTAATGATTGGGAAAAATCTCGCTGCACACCGGCTTTGATAAATAGATTGGATTTGAAAGGTCCAGGGTAGACTCCTGTTACTGCAATATTATATTTCTGCCAATCAATTTGAATACTTTTGGTTAATCCTGTCATGGCAAATTTACTTGATGTATATGCAGCCCTTAGAGCCTTAGCGCTTAAACCGTCTTGGGAAATTACATTAATTAATAATGGATTATTATCACTTTGGCGCAAAAATTTGAACGAAGTTTTGGCGACCCAAATAGATCCAATTGCATTCGTTTGCATTATATTTTGGATCAATTCATAGGATTGGTCATGAAGATACCCTTGTGACCAAACTCCAACACAATTTACAACAATATCAATTCCGCTTAGCTGTGAAGATGCGCTTTCCATGGCCTGTTCGACTAGAGAATAATCGCATAAATCCGCCACTACAAAAGGTAATTGTAAGTTATTGGCAACATGACTAGTTTTAGATTCATCACGCCCCCAAATTAGGCAAGAGTGGTGGTCTTTGAGTTGATTAACCAACGCCAAACCTAGACCGTCGCTTGAACCAACCACGACAATTTTGTAGCTCATAATATAAATGTAACTTATTTGAGCCGTTGAATCTAGTTCTATGGAAAATGATAACGGGACTCGTGAGAAGGCCATTGCATGTTGTACAATCCGAGTATGGATTTTAGAGAACCACCATCGGGAGTTAATTTCCCGGAATTAGAAGAAGAAATATTGCAATTCTGGAAAGAAAATAAAATTTTTGAGAAATCAGTTTCTAATCGAGAAGGAGAAAAGAAGTGGATATTCTTGGACGGACCGCCGTTTATAACTGGAATGCCTCACTACGGGTCCTTATTATCGAGTTTGCCTAAAGATGTTTTCCCTAGGTACTGGACGATGAAAGGCTATCAAGTCGAACGTGTCTGGGGATGGGATTGTCATGGATTACCTGCTGAGAATAAAGTGGAAGCTGAGCTGGGAATTAAAAATAAAGCTGAGATTGAAACTAAAGTTGGGGTAAAGAAATTCATTGATAGTTGTAAATTATATGTTTCGCGTGTTAGTGCCGAGTGGAAATGGTATGTGGATCATGTAGGACGTTGGGTTGATTTTGATAATGCATATAGAACAATGGATACGAATTATATGGAGTCTGTAATGTGGGTATTCAAACAGATGTATGACAAAGGATTTATATATAAAGGATTGCGAGTTTCACTTTTTTGCCCACATTGCTCTACTCCAATTTCAAATTTTGAGGTAGCGATGGATGGCGATGAAAATTATAAATTAGTTAAAGAAGTTTCTAATGTGTATAAATATCAGACTGAAGATGAGAACGATACCTTTTTCTTGGCATGGTCAACAACTCCATGGAACAAAATTGTGACCCCAGCTTTGGCAATTAACCCCAAATTAGACTATGTAAAAATTAAGCAGAATAATGAAAAATATATTTTGGCGAAAACTACCCTGGAGATTTTGAAAGATGATCCGTATGAAATTATTGAGGAAATGAAAGGCAAAGATTTGGTGGGGAAGAAATTCGTGCCACATTATAATTTTTATGAAATTGAAGCTGGGAAAAAAGCGAACGAGATAATTGCAGGTGATTTCGTGACAGCTGAAGAAGGTACCGGTATTGTGACGATTGCTGCATATGGAGAAGATGATTTGGCGGTAATGAAAGCAAACAATATACAGATCAATTTGCATGTTGATGATACGGGTCATATTACTGATTCCATTACTCCATGGAGTGGACTTTATTATTTGAAAGTCAATCCACTGGTAAATGCTGATCTTAAAGAACGAGGATTGATGTATCGAGAAGACGAACACGAGCATCGTGTACCTCACTGCTGGCGGTGTCATACTCGGTTAATTCATGCACCACAAGATGCTTGGTACGTTAATATTGAAAAGTTGAAGCCATTAATGGAAAAAACCAATAAAAAGGTAAATTGGTTCCCTAAACATTTCAAAAATGGAAGATTCCTCAAAAGTTTGCAGATGGCCCCTG
>CAYUGO010000126.1:0-2098 GCA_964444295.1 uncultured Gammaproteobacteria bacterium
GTGGCAAGGGTGGGGATCGAACCCACATCTCATGTTTTTCAGACACGCGCCGTGACCGACTTGGCTACCTTGCCTTGCTTTTATATTTCCTATTGTACTAAAAACTACGCAGTAAGTTTAGCGGAAAAATTAAAGAACTAATGTATAATTACTCATGTATTCGACACATCATGCCGAGGTGGCGAAACTGGAAGACGCACTAGCTTGAGGTGCTAGCGGGCTTTAAAACCCGTGCAGGTTCAAATCCTGTCCTCGGCACAAAAAAGCAATAAATAAAATCCTCATATCATCCCGACTAAAATGAGGAATTCTCTGATATTTATTAGAAATTAATTTGATAATTTTCCTCAAAGTATTGAAAACCCAAAACTAAACCCCAAGCCGAGATGGCGAAATTGGCAGACGCGTACCGTTCAGGGCGGTATGCCCCATAAGGGCGTGCAGGTTCAACTCCTGTTCTCGGCACCATCTCATTAATTGCATGAGAATAAACTTCCCACGAGCTTCTTAGTCTGGGATCTATAAGAAGGTTAGTTGAACAATAAACTAATAAACCAAGATACCTTGATAATTTATTTTTTTAATAATAAAACTCTTATTTCATAACCCCATGCTACAATAAAAACCAAAAATAATTAGAATTTATGAACCAATTACTGCAATATATCGATAAAATATCACCATGGTTTTTTGCTCATGGTATAAAGATCATTGTAATACTATCTATTACTTATCTAGTTCGCCATTCCATATCTATTCTGATCGAAAAGACGGTGAGAAAGATGGTTGTATCGAATAACTATCTAAGTAAAGATGCAGAAAAAAAACGTGAAGACACACTTATTAGAATATTTTCTGTATCATCAAGTACCTTAATTTGGGTTCTTGCCTTACTCATGGTATTACAAGAATTTGGAATTGCCATTGGACCGCTTCTTGCAGCAGCAGGAATCGCAGGATTAGCTTTTGGTTTTGGTGGCCAATATCTCATTCGAGATTTAATCAGCGGGCTATTTATTATCATGGAAAACCAATATCGTATTGGAGATGTTGTATGTTTTGATAAAACATGTGGTTTGGTAGAAGATATTAGTTTACGGATGACGACTTTACGCGACTTGAATGGTACTGTACACCATGTTCCCCACGGAGAAATCAAGGCGGTATCTAATCTCTCAAAAACTTTTGCAAGAGTAAACCTAAACATCGGCATCTCATATAACTCAAATCTCGAAAAAGTCATTTCAGTCATTAATCAAGTCGGCGAAAAATTAGCACAAGATAAAGAATGGAAGGATCAAATCATAAAAGCACCCCAGTTTATACGAGTAGACGATTTTGCTGACTCGGCAATTATTATCAAAATTCTCGGCGACACCCAACCCTTAAAACAATGGGATGTGGCAGGAGAATTAAGAAAAAGAATCAAAATAGCATTTGATAAAGAAGGCATTGAAATTCCATTTCCTCAAAGGGTCGTTCATCATAATTCATAAACGATACAAGATTGCTAGATTAATCTTCAATCTTACAAATCTAATTATATTTCAAATCCGTCATTAATGAGTCTAACGTACCCAAAACAATAATTAGTGTAAATTTTTAAATTAAGATTTATAATACACATCAATAATGATTGCTAACTTCGAAATAGCAGTTGCCCCAAGCTCTCAAATTTCTGATACTATTTGTGGTCATGTCGAGTCATTTTCAAATGCGAGAGAAGAATTTACAGGTTACAGACTTTATCTTCGAGAAGGAACTCCAATTGTCATTGATCCCGAACTCCAAAATCCACCCGACTGGCCTTGCCGTAGGTGTCCATTGTGGCAAGATTTGGCAAACGAAGACGAAACAAATCTGCATAGTGGCTGTTGGGGACCATTCAAACCGGATCCAAAGACTGACATTAGGATTAGTATTATTCAATATAATACTGATCCTTATACACAGATAACTAACGGAAGTTGTGGAATTCAGGTTATCCCACAGTTAGAATAATTTGATACAATACCAACTATTAGGGCACTTAGCTCAGCTGGCTAGAGCGCTTGGTTTACATCCATGAGGTCGTGGGTTCGAGTCCCTCAGTGCCCAC
>CAYUGO010000127.1:0-2076 GCA_964444295.1 uncultured Gammaproteobacteria bacterium
ACATATTCAACTGGATTTGGGAAATTCGTGATGCGTGGTGGACGACCTTCGAGGATGCCATAATCGGTGCGGATGATATGGGCATCATTGGTTTGGGTGTCGTTTTGGTTCCAATTGTCATCAGGTATGAATGGCAATTAACCCCACCACAGTAGCCTTCAGAGTAAATGAAATATGCCTTATCATTATATAAATTGAATGGAAATCTATTTCTAACTAGCTGAATCTAGGTTAATAGGATTTCCAGTATTTAAATCTAATACCAAAGTTTGATTTTCTAGTGTTTTTACTTGTATTTCCTCTTTATCTATTGAAACATCAGTGATTACATCTTTGGCATTATATAGCCAGTGGATTTTACCCATAAAATCTATTAAAAAGATACTTAGTTCAGTTTGTACAATGAATAAATTCTCAAAATTACTCAAAGTAGAAAATTGGAAAAAGAAATCATGGTCGAGATTTATGTGATTTATTATTTTTTTTAACCTAATATCAATAAAGTAAATTCCATTATCTAGCCCTATTATTAAATTCTCACGCTTATAATCTAATAATAAATTTAGCATTAAAATTGATGAACTACTTATCCCAATTCCCCAATGATTGTTTTGAGTGTGGCAAGAAATAGTATAATATGAAATTTGAGAAGATTGTCTACCTTCCAATTCAATAAAACCTAAATCACATTTTTGTAAAAAGTAAAACATTTCAGGTTTTGTTTCCCATTCCTGAATTTTCAACAAAGAATTTCCTAAAGGTAAATACATAATCTAGCCCCTTACTTTTAATCTCAAACTAAAATCAAGGTTTAATAGTGTTCCAAGGTGTCTGATAAAGAATAACTGTTATTAATCTTGTATCATCCCAAATTGTTTCCATCTTTAGAAAACCATTAGTACCCACTAAAAGTGTTTCTCTAATAATATTTCCATTTTCTGAAATTCTTGAGATATTATTGGGATTATTTACAGTCTCAATTAATATCTGTGTCATATAATTACGACCTGCTTCATCATCAAATATCCCAATGCTATTTAAAAGCCTTTCCATATCTACAGATCTTTCTATATTGTGGAGTCTACCAGTTGCATTACCAAAAACATACTCTAGCTTTTGTCCTAGCTCTGGTTCGATGAGATTGTCACTATTTCTAATAACATTATCACCCAAATTATTAACTAACCCACCACCATCCCCAATTTCGTCACCATAATCCAGTAAATCCATATGCCTAAATGCAGAGGCACCAAATGGGATGATATTAAACAAGTTATGCCAACCAGCATTACCTGTAGCTACATCACGAATTAGTTGGAAACCATTATAAGCTAAATCAACAGGTGTATATGCAATACTTAGTCCCTCCATAATAATTTCAGCCAGAGTCATTGACTGTAAAACACGTATAGGAAATTCGATAACTGTTTTGGCAATATTGATGGTTGAAAGGATATTATCGGCAATGTCTGAAGCTAAATCAGCAAGTCCACCATCTCCTCCCCACTCTTGAAAATCTGATGACCAAACAGCACCGCCATCACCGCATCCCATGATTTTAGGTAGCCAAACAGTAAGACCACCCTCAAAACAAGATGTCTGGTGAGGTGTGTCCGAAACCGTCTCATCAGGTGTATTAGAAATGAGGGTAGATCCACCCAAGAGAAGAGTGCCTAACATTGCTAATCCAGCCATCCCTTTTTTCAGCATGGGCATAATTTTATTAGTGGATGCCGTAGCTGGTTTAGGATTAGCAGTTAGTGGCTTTGGATTGGTTAGGTGTTTCTTTTTAGCCAACAGTAATGCCTGTGCCCGTCTTTTCGCCTCTGCTAATGCGACTTTTGCCTTCCAAATCGCATACGCCGCCCAAAAGTCCTTGTTGGCTTGACTTTGTGTGACCTGAGTCATAACCGTCTGCTTTGCATTGGCTTGCATTGCCAAATTCGCTTCCCAATTCGCACTTGCATCAGCTTTTTGTGCATCTAATTGGGCTTGCAAACCTGCCAATTCTTGGGCTTTTTTGGCTTCTTGTTCCTTTCGTTTAGCAATCGCCGTTTGCGATTTCATCACACCTGC
>CAYUGO010000128.1:0-2023 GCA_964444295.1 uncultured Gammaproteobacteria bacterium
AGATTTAACTGATTTGTCTGAACAGATGAGTGAATTGTTGAAGGATATGCATTGGTTGGAGGGGTAAGTAAATATTTGAATTCTGATCTTATTTACCACTTGGAAGTCAAAATGCGGAGAGACTGCGAGAAGAGGGAAATCGGATTTGATTCCCGTTGGTAGAGAATGTAGCTTAATTTACCTTGAAATTCTTTTGAGTTGAGCTGCATCCCAGGTGTGTGGATGTCGTAAGGGATGATAAGCTCTTGGTTGGAGATGGTTTGGGGAGCGGAAAGAATGATTTGGTAAGTTTGATTAGCACTATTTGGAATTGGTGGAAATTCGAGATTGAGATTGAAATCGTCGCCAATTTGATTGCCTGGAATATTTGTTTGATATAGGGTTTTGTGGGATGAATCGATAATTTGAAAGTGAAGAGATTGTTGGAAACGGAGATTGATGTTTTTGAGTTGGAGTTCTATTTTAGCAAGATTGTTGTATTGGGGAGTGATAGTTTGGGTGATGGTATCGTTAGCGTGCAAAACAAGTTGGCTTTGTTGAGAATCTTGAATTGTATCGAAGCTGTAGCCAGTTTGGGCGATGAGGAAATGGCTAAAGAAAAATGTGGCAATGGGAACGATTAGCCATAACAAAAGAATTTTTTTGAAGGATATGTTGAGCTGTTTAGCAGGAGATGGATAAAAGAAGTCTTTGATTATAAAAAAGACTGTGGCACTAAATGCTGCGTGGGCAAGTCCTTGGGTTAAGGTGCCAAGATTGAACCGATCGAGAATTTGGAAAAGAGGAATGGTGTTGATATCAAACATATTATTGATGCCTTTGAGCATACCCAAGGTGGTGAATTTGTCATTGAAAAGGAATACAAAAGAAAAGTACGAGAGTATAAAAGTGATAAACAGGCGAGGATTAATTTTTTGGTTAATGAATTCAATTGTGAGAGCAGGCATGACCCAGATAATCCATTGAGGGTGGAAGTGTGAGAGTGCAAATAAGCTAAGAAAGGTTATTGACTGGATTGTGGCGAGACTAAGTTGGTGTTTGTAGGTCCAGATATAGATAAAAATTCCGAGTAGAAAGATACCAAAGATGGGAATGGAGCTTTTGCCTAGATCAAGGGTTGTAGCAAAGGTGCTGTTGACCATGTTGGAGAAAAAAATAGTTTTGATTGCAGGAAGGTTAGAGTAAAGAGGAATAAAGGAAATAATTAAAGGAAGAATTGTGAGGGGAAGATCGCGAATGCGTTTGAAAATAGATCTTGAATCAAGTAAAAAAATAGTAGGTATTAGAAGTATGGGAAAAAGTTTGAAACTAATGGCGATGCCGAGAGTAATGTAGGTAAGCCAAGGATATTTTTTCCAACTCCATAGTCCAAGAGCTAGGAATAGCGCAGGGAATATATCGAAATTGCCTATGCCGTAGATGGTATAAATTACTAAGGGATTGAGAAGCCAGATCCAGGCTATGGTAAATTTTTTGGGTGGGCGGGTAAGTTGGATAAGAGATATGACTAAAATAATTTCGGCTAGTAACGAGGGTAGTTTCATAGCTAATAGATCACGAAAAATTGCTGGATGAGAGATTGTGTGAGTGGCAGAGCCGTCTTGTAGCCATGTGGGGAAATAGTCGGAGAAAAGGATATGATTAAGTTGATAGTGATATAGATAAACTAGATAGACAGGTGGTGGATAGTGGAGAGGGGCTTGGACATTAAGACCTGATGTGTAGCCAGAAGAAATTCCTGATGTAAGATGGAGTGCGTCAGAATAGTTTCCTTTGAGATCGGTGTGAAATAAAAATGAAGCAAAGATAAGGCGGATTATTAGAGCTGAGATTATGAGAAGCAGCCATTTTTTTTGAGGGAAAACGAAGTTGATTATTTGGTTGGTTGAGATTGACATAAGAGAGAAGTTTGGAGTTGTGAATTTATGATAATGATATACTAAAAACGATTCTGAAGGCAGAAGAAGTTGCTCCTATAGTTTAATGGATAGAGCATCGGTTTCCGGAACCGAGGATGGGGGTT
>CAYUGO010000129.1:0-2011 GCA_964444295.1 uncultured Gammaproteobacteria bacterium
ATGAGACCGAAGATGGGGTGGACTGATTGTTGATGGCAGAGGAAAAAGTACTGGATGGAGAAGTTGAGGACTGAGTAGAAGATGTCTGATTGACTGGTGGAGTTGGAGCCTGAGAATTGGATTGATTTGTAATTGGTAAGGAATTATGCGTCGAGGTGGCATTTGACGTGGTGGGTTGAGGAGGAGAACTTGGTTTGGTGGTGGATGGTGGAGTTGGAACTGACTGATCGATAGTTTTTTTGCCTAAGGGAGGCAAAATCGCAGATTCAACAGAGGGTTTGGGTGGTGAGTATGGCGAAGAAGTAGAAGGGGACGGAACCTTTGGCGATTGGGGCTGAGATGAAGAGGAAGGATTGGTTAAAGGTTGCGGAGGTCTTGGAGCTTGCGTTTGAGGTGATGGGGGAACTCCCACGGGTGAACTGGTGGGGTTATCGGAAATGGATGGATTATCAGAAAGACTGGAGGAAGGCTGGGTACTGGGATTAGATGAGGGTTTGTTATTATTGTTATCCATAAGGCAAGCTTTTGTTCATATTAACTAGATTTGGTTATATATGGCAAGTGGAATTTGTTAATTTGAAAAATTTGGTCTTTGTATTTTGGAACTGATAAGAGACAATTAGAACATGGCTGAAAAAATTAATGACAGCAATGAACAAAATAAAAAGTTTTGGATAAGTCTCTCTTATGTAATTATAGTTCTATTACTATTTATATTGCTAATAGGAACTGTGATTTTAGGATGGCTTCTCTACTATAGAGCTCGGGTGCTGCCTGGTTTGCAGTTATTGCAAACTCCAATTGGCGGTTATTCGAGAACACAAGTGATTGAGTTGGTAGAACAAAAAATACAGAGTAATGATTTGGAAATTAAATTGGGGTACGAGGACAAAAACTGGATTATTGATTTGAAGGACGTAGGTTATAAAATTGATACAGCAAGAACGGCGAGAGAGAGTATTAACTGGGGCAAAGAGTGGCCTTCGATTTTGCAAGTTCTGTCATTAACCGGATCTAGTAAAGAATTACCACTGGCCTACTCAGTTGATCATGAGCTACTGGATAACAAGATAGAATTAATAAAGCAAGAGATTGAAACTCCGGCGCTTGAGCCAGAGATTCAAGTGTCACCGGATTTGATTGTGACCTCTCAACAGGGAACGGTTGGAAGAAAGGTATTAGTTGACGAGCTGGACAAACAGATTTCGTATTATATGGCGTGGTTGGATAATGGTGAAATAAAACTGCCTGTTAGTATTAATGACTTACGAGTAACTGAGGATAAATTAAAAGAGTCACAGGATCGAGCTGAAAAATGGTTAAGTAAAAATATTGTTTTTGGTTATGATAATGAAAAAATAACATGGGAAGGAGCAAAGATTGCCAGCTTGGTGGGTATGAATCAAGATTTTTCTGAAGTTAAAATCAAGAAATCTAGTGATTTGTTGGCTGAAATGATCAATCGGCCGGCGAAAGATGCTGTGTTTGAGTTTGATAGTACTAAGGGTCGGGTAAAAGAATTTAAGGCGGAAGAAAAAGGTGTGGAGTTAGAGAAAGATGCTTTTGCACACAGGGTTGAAAATGTACTTATGACTCTGGAAAAACAAGCAACTGATAGCGCTATGATGGATTTGCCTATCCAGACAGTTGAGCCAAAAATTAAGGCTGCTGACGTAAATGATCTGGGAATAAAAGAATTAATCGGTATGGGTGATTCTCATTTTAAAGGGTCTATCCCTAGCAGATTACATAACATTGGACTGGGAATGAGCAGAGTTAATGGAGTGATAATTCCACCCGGAGAAGAATTTTCGTTTGTAAAAAATATCGGTGAGATATCCTCCTCAACCGGGTATGAGCCTGCTTATATTATTATGAACGGTCAAACCATCCTTGGGGATGGAGGCGGAGTGTGCCAGGTGTCAACAACAGTATTCCGAGCAGCGCTTAATACAGGACTGCCCATTACAGAAAGACGAGCTCACTCATATCGGGTGTCTTATTATGAACA
>CAYUGO010000130.1:0-1992 GCA_964444295.1 uncultured Gammaproteobacteria bacterium
AAACCAAATATCAACTTGAGTATCATCTTCATTGACTGCTTTTATTATTTTTGACGCATATAGATCAACAGTTTTGTATACGCGTTGATATTGGTCATCCAGATAAACACAACCTAAAATTTCATTCATGGGAACTTGAATCTGGGCTGCTGGTTTAGGTACCCATGGAGTCCGAAAAGTAGTTTCAAATCCTAAAAATAATGGTCGGGCTGCCTCGGCTTGCTTGAATTTAACAATATCGCGAATGGGCTTTGCAATCTTCTCTACCCACCTATTAAATCTTACTATCCCATCTGGAGTGCCAATAACCCCTGCTCGAATTCCATAAGGTTTGCCTTCGTCAAGGGGGCCAAAAAGCATTAAACCATCCCTGGGATCTTCGAGTTCTTGCCCAAAACGGAATAATAACGCTGGCTCATCTATTTTTATCAGCTCTCTCATTCCATTTCCTCATCATCAAACTCATCATATTCCGTATCATCATTTTCTTCCAACTCTTGTTCTTCATCATCTAGTTGAAAGTCTGCTTTATCATAAATACTCAAATAGGAAACTGGAATCGAGAATAACAAAGGTGTTGCCGCAACCATGAGAACTGAATTATTTCCGATTGGAATACGCAAAAAGCCATCGCTGTCGGCAAAGAAAGCCATTGATGACAATAACCTATCCCGCCATTCAACATTCCACCAATTTTTGCACGCACTACGCCTCGCGGAATGCAACCGTTCTTTGCTCATCCAAATATTCTGTCCATCATCACTAAACAACACATGAGTTTTGACGATATAAACAGGTTCAGGATGTAAAGAAACTTTCCCCTGCATTCCAAAGTGCCAATTCTTACCCTTTCGCAAACCTACAAGTGAACGCCAAGTTCTATTTCCGTCCACACCAGTAAAAAAAGATTTGTTATCAGACTTATCGCTAAACCCAGCTTTGAAATAATAGCAGGGTTGATTATTTGCCAATCGATACAATCCAATATTTTTTGCTTGCGCAAAATATCGTTCCCAAGCATCATTCAATAAACGAGAAATTGCCTTCCACGAAAAATTTTTATTCATGAATGTTTGGTTATAGTTGCCAGACAAAAAATCCGAAACTAGAATAGGGAATGAGCTCTTTATAGACAAACCTTCCCTTAATTTCCCGTTAAAACCTGCTTCAGCAGAAAAAGAAACGAGGAATTTTTCGTATTGAAAACCCGAAAAAGGTAAATCCGACTCGTGAATCTCTATAGGCGTTCCTGTGCTTTGAATCTTATGGAAATAGATATATTCAGGTAATCGGATCGAGAACCAATTTGACAAAAGTTCTTCAGCCTTAAGTTCAACCCCTTTATCAATACTAAATTGAGTTTTCCAAATATCTTTTGCAGTCTCAACATCAATATCTGAATATTTTGGGATACTATTTTTATCGAGATAATCAAACAGGCTGCTCAATCCTTTCGCCCAACCATCAGAAAAATCTATTGCTTTTGACTCCTGCAAAAGAATATTCAAGTCAGTATTTGAAATCGTTTCAACCTGAAGCGGTATTACAAACCCTTCAACCTTTCTCTCTCGCATTACATCGTACGCGAATCTAAACTCTTTTAAAGCATCTGAATTCTGATTTGAATCGTTTGTTAAAACAAACAAATACTTAATCGCTTTATTTTTTATAACTTGCCGAGCAACTTCGTCCGGATTACGACCTGGTTCTGAATTGAGCAAATCACACCAAACCGAATAACCCCTGCTTATTAATTGCAAAGAGAGCCATAAAGGAAAATCTCTGTCGTTCTGAGCATGACCAATAAAAATAACACCAGATTTTTCATCCAAATTTGTACTCAGAGCCGAAGAGCGAACGTCATTGTTATCACCAATAATAACGTTCCCTTGTACGGTGCCTTCAATATAAACAGAGATATTTTTTGGTTGTTCGGACATAACCTTGTCCCCGGCGAGAATGTGATAAGAAAATTATACAGCCAAACAAAAC
>CAYUGO010000131.1:0-1985 GCA_964444295.1 uncultured Gammaproteobacteria bacterium
TTGAATGTTAGAGATAAATAAGCTTTTGAGGAGATGTTGGACTTGGGTGCGGATTTGACGGTATGGCAAGGAACTGACTAATGTAAGATGCAGCTTCTCAAGGGGAGGTTGGGAATCTTGGGGAAGATAAGTGTTGGCTATTTCAAAAACTTGGAGGTTTTCGGCGTTTGGATTTTGGGAGAAAACCTCTATAAGTGAAGGAATTAATGATTGGCGTAAATAGACGCGATCGTCGGTTAAGGGGTTAACTAGTTTGAGCGGCGGATGGTCGTAGTTAACAAATTGTTTGGCTTGGCTGATTAATTCTTGGCTGACGAGAGAGTAAGTATAGACTTCTTGCCAATTGTTGCTGGCAAGAAATTGTTTGATGCGGTATTCTAATATGAAATTTACTCCAGGTTGAAATTGGGTTGGAATGGGACCTGACATAAGGACTGAGGGAAGTTTGTCATATCCATAGATGCGAGCGATTTCTTCAATTATGTCAGCATCCATAGTCAGATCCGGTCGGAAAGATGGAGGAGTGACTGTAAGCTCGTTATTTTGCAAGGAAGCTGGGCAGCCAAGGTCATTGAGAATCTTGATAATTTGGGCTGGTGGTAATTCAATGCCGAGATAAGTTTGGATCCTCTTGAGTGGGAGGGTTATAGATTGAGGTTGAAATGGTTGGTTATAAATATCAACTAGATCACTGGCGATGGTAGCTTGGGTTAGATTTTGGTAAAGGTAAACAGCTAATTCTATCGTAGGAATAGTAAGTGCTGGATCGACGTTTTTTTCGTTGAGTTGAGCAGCTATGGTTCGAATATTATGATTCATGCTAGCTTGGCGGATGAGGTGGGCAGGTAATGATTCAATCCAAAGTAAAATACGTTTAGTTTGGTTATCAATAGCGCTGTTGAGAGTGCCTTTGATGGCAGGAAGGTCGATGATTTGGTTATCGTTGTTGGTAAAGATTATTTCTCCGCCTGTTGTTTTGTATGATTCTCCATCAAGTGTGGTAAATTCCATATTTGGAGAGGCTTGAGTTATATTAATTACTCCACCTAGATTCATAATTTTGTCGTAATCAAAAGCATGACAAGGGTGGCCGATTTCGTGAGTAACATAATTAGTAATATCGATGGCTGAGTTATGGACGTTTTGGTCGATTTGACGTAAGCGTTTGGCCATCCAATCTGGAGTTGGATTTTGGGTTATGTTATCAAGGATAATAGCGTTAGTGCGTTTGCTTAGTTGTGATGGGTCATTAATCGTGGGAAGAGGTAATTGATTGGGAGAGGATGGAATTGGGTGTGAGGTTTGGGATTTGAGTTGTGAAGGTATACCGGCATAAGTGAGGATAACTGCTGACTCTCGAGCAATGCCCCGCACACTCATACAATCAACACGGTTGGATGTGATCTCAATATCATAGACGCTCTCCCCTTCTCTATCATAAATATGTTCAACAGAAGGACCTGAGAGCGATAGTAATCTTGCGATTTGGTCAGGCGTAGCTTGGGTATCAAGATGTTCTAGGAGCCAAGTGTGGGGTATAAGGATGTTCATATTACAATTTTCAATTAAGAATTAAAGATAAAAGTTAATAAAAGAGTAGTAACTGCAGAAACAATTGATAGCCCAGATAAAAATAAAATTGGTAGATGTTTATGTGATTTAACTTTATAATTTTTCTTGTGATTTGATATTAATAAATATGTGCTTAAAATTTGTTGTATTAAGCTTAAACTCAGGAAATAGATAGTCGCGTATATTATATATTGTCCCAAATTGTTTTCTATTGGATTTATGAATAATTTAGAAATTCTAAATGATGAATAGAATAAAAAAATGGTTGCAACAGGATTAATTACTAAGATAATAATGAAGTTGATTGAGCGGTAGTCAGAGAAATATTTTTTTGGGACTTGGGTCATAATTTTTGTTTCAAAATATTTATTTATATGAAAAAATGCTGTGTTTATTAATTGTAGTTGTTTTAT
>CAYUGO010000132.1:0-1943 GCA_964444295.1 uncultured Gammaproteobacteria bacterium
ATTAGTTTGGATTACGATACTTGATTCGATAGAAATTTTTTTCTTCCAGGGGATGAAGCCATCTTTTTTTATTTCTACATCATATTCGCCGGGAGTTAGACTGATTGTATCATTGGTCGCAGTATTTAGTTCTTGATCGATTAATACTTGGGCCCCTTCTGGCTCTGAATTGGCAACTAGAAGTCCCGTGTTGGTAACTTGGATCGAGCCGTTTTTGATATTGGGACGATATCCGTTGCCTATTTGGATAAGAATCCAGGTTGCACTTAAGATTGAGATGACGATGATTATAAAAACTGGAACTCTGTATTTTGCCATAAACTCTATTATAACTTGTTTTGTGATAAAAATAGAATAAATGTTTGCGTTAGGTGCTTAATATGGGATAATCTTTGAACGTATGCTAGCAAAAAGAATAGGAATTGATTTGGGGACTGCAAATTGCTTGGTTTGGGTTGTTGGGAAAGGGATTGTGATTAATGAACCTACTGTAGTGGCTATTTCGGTAGATGATAACAGGGTTTTGGCAGTAGGAAATGAAGCAAAAGAAATGTTGGGCAGGACCCCTGGGACCATTGTGGCAAGTCGGCCGATGAGAGATGGTGTGATTGCTGATTATGTAGTGACTGAGGCTATGCTTCGATATTTTATTCAAAAGGTAGTAGGGAAAGCGACTTTTTTTAGACCAGAAGTAATGATTTGTGTCCCGGCTGGAGTAACTCAGGTTGAGAGGAGAGCCGTTTTGGATGCAACTATGTCTGCAGGGGCAAAGGCAGCCTATTTGATTGATGAACCTTTGGCTGCAGCAATCGGGGCTAGGCTGCCAATCGCCGAGCCGAGAGGAAATATGGTGCTAGACATGGGTGGAGGAGCTGCGGAAGCTGCTGTAATTTCTCTAGGGGGTGTGGTGGCACACAAAAGCGTAAGAGTAGCCGGAAACAAATTGGATGAGGCAATAGCTAATTATTTGAGGCGGAATCATAATTTGTTGGTAGGTGATCAAACTGCAGAAGAAGTAAAATTGGAGATTGGAAGTGCTTTGCCACTTAATCCAGAATTAGTGAAGGAAGTTAAAGGGCGGGATGTGTTGACAGGATTACCGAAAACAGTAAGAGTAACATCGACTCAAATCTCTCAAGCTTTGGTTCCTGAATTAATGCGAATTGTTATGACTGTGAAGGCTGTATTAGAAGAAACTCCGCCTGAATTGTCCTCTGATATCATAGATAAAGGTGTCGTGATGACGGGAGGTACGGCTAATTTGCGGAATTTTGACAATTTGTTGACCAATGAGATTGGAGTGCCATTCCATGTTGCAGAAGATGCCTTAAAATGTGTGGTTAGAGGGACAGGTGTTGCATTAGAAAATTTGGATTTGTATAAGAGAGCGATAATAAAGAGTTAAATGGTGGAATTTGCTATAGATAGGAGTTTTTCAATTAAATTGTTTTTGTCAGTTAGCCTGGAGGAGTGATAGAAGTTATTGTGGAGAGTTAATTCCAAGCATCCAAAGTATTGCTTCTCGTTTATATCGTCTGTCCCCGCGAGAGTTAATCCGGATGGGAATTAATTTGCCTCTTTTGCCCCATCTTTTGAGAGTGAGGGGAGAAACTCTCAGTATTTGAGCTGCTTCTTTGATTGTAAGCAGGGGAGGGAGATTGTTAAGTGATAAATAGATTGGAGATTCGACGTCTGGTGTATCATTTTTGGGCTCAGTCTCTGTATTTGGTGTTAAAGAATTGACGGTGTGAGGTTCCTGAGTCATGCCATTACTTTATGTTGTTTGAGATAGTTTGTCAATAGAGTGTATGGTTTTGGTAGACTAGTGTAACAAAAAAACCGTAGTTTTTATAACTACGGTTTTTTTTGTAGGATACAAATAAATATTTTATTTGACTTCTACTTTTGCGCCGGCGGCTTCAAGTTTTTGCTTGGCTTCGTCT
>CAYUGO010000133.1:0-1918 GCA_964444295.1 uncultured Gammaproteobacteria bacterium
GCCACCAAGTTTGTTGAAAGCCAAGTCGGTTCCCGTGAAGCGGGATCAGAAAAACTCAAGATGTGGGTTCGATCCCTTTTCTGTGTCACTAAATAAAAATTTAAGTTATTTCCTTTGAACTGTATACGTTGATGGATGATATAGGAAGATGACGGGCACATCCTCGTTGAGGAAGCGCTGGAAATCAAAGTAAGTTTTTTTGCGTTCTTCTTGGTCGATAATTTTGCGCCCATCTTCAAGAATTTTATCTATCTTGGGATTTTGGTAATTAAGACGACTACCAGCTTGAGTTGAGTGCCATAGAGCGTATTGATCGGGATCATCAGGGACTTCTTGGGTGGCAAGCAGGACGTCAAAGGTCTGTGGAATGGTGTTGACTACGGATATTTCGGTTTGGACATTTACATCCAGCCAATCTTGGGCAATTTTTTGGGCAACGGGCAGGAGTTCATTGAAAGTTGTAAGAGTAATTTTGAGGGTATTTTTGTCTGTGCCGAGGAACTGGATGGCACGGTCTTTATCGTAATCATAGGTTTTGACATTAGGATTGAAAGCCCAGTTATTATCGGGGATAGCGCTGATGGCTCGAGGATTATTAAAACTTTTGTCTTGGATAGCATAAGCCAAACCTTGACGGACTTGTTTTTCTTTGAGATCAGGCACTGAACCTTCTAGATTAAAGAATATTCCTGTATAGCGATTTTTTTGAACTTGTTGAGTCAAATTAACATTGGGCCAAGCACCAATATCTTCGGGATTGCTCATCTCGATAATTTCGTCGACTTCTCCAAGTTTGAACCCGAGCACAGCTTGTTCTTGAGTGGAATAAAACACATAAGTTAAAACTGGCAAGGTACTAAGTTTGGTTGTGGGATAAAACTCAAGAAGTTTGAGAGCATTGCCTTGACGCTGAACTTTGGTGATTTTGTATGGACCAAGATGTTTGCCGTCTTTGAAAATTGGTTTGCTCATGATGGCAGCAAATGGAGCAAAAGTTTCGGGTAAGGTGTATTTGATAGTGTGATCATCGACTATTTCAGATTGCACGTCTTCGTATTGATACTGGATGTCACTTGCGAGAATCGATGTTTGGTCACTCCACATAAGAGTTGGGTCTAAGTTGAAAATCCAGACTTTGCCGTTTTCGCTGGTTGCCCAGCTACTGGCAATTCCAGGGAAAGGTTGACCTGATTCATCGATTTGAGTCAATCCCATGCTGATTTTTTTGACGATGTAATCAGGTAAGTTTTGTTCGTTATAGCGACCGATTATGCCGATTGTGTGGGTATCGCGAAATTTGGGGAGGCGTATGGAAATATAGGGAATAAGCCAAAAGGAGAGTATTCCTAGGAGCAAGCTACCCAAGAAAAATAAATAATATCGTTTGATAAAAGCCGTGATGAGCAGACGGGTGAACCGAATTTTTTTGGACCACATACTTATAAGGACAGGTTATTTGGGAATCAAAATTGCGACAATAGATATGAGTATGAAGAGGATAGAAATCGTAATTGTAGATCTCATTAATAACTTCTCCACTCCCCGCTTAGAGTGATAGGCCATTCCGCCACCACCCCAAGTTGAGCTGAGACCTTCGCCTTTGTTTTGAAGAACGATGATAACTGAGAGGATTACGCCAAGAATAATCTGGCTAATTAGGATTGCGTTAGACATCTGTTGGATATTATACCTTAATTTGCAAAATGTGTATAAAAATGAGGAGGAAAGTTTTTAATTTAGCAAAGTAAGTTCTTCAGAATAGATATTGAATTCGTAGAGTTCGGGTGTTTTTGGCTTTTCTGGAGTAAAATCTTGTTTTTCAATTATAAATGTAGATGTGTTGGGAATTGGTGATATAGAATTTATTGGAAAATTGAATGTCTTATATTTTCTTTCGGTTGATAAATCATTAGGATTA
>CAYUGO010000134.1:0-1900 GCA_964444295.1 uncultured Gammaproteobacteria bacterium
ACTTTGGAGGAGATCGCCGCCAAACTTAATCCTGTGATCAGAGGATGGATCAACTTTTACGGAAGGTTCTATCCGTCTATTCTGAAAAAGCACCTGAGATATGTTGATTTGCGGTTAGCCGGTTGGGTACGTACGAAATTTAAACGGATTAGACGCCATAAAACCAGATCCATCTATTGGTTAGGAGCAATAGCCAGACAGAAACCTACGCTGTTCGCTCACTGGGAATGGGGTTATAAACCACCTGCTGATAAGACATTTTCGGTGGGATGACTGAATAAGAAGAGCCGGATGAATGGAGACGTTCACGTCCGGTTCTGTGAGAAGCTGGGCTGAAATGCCTTGGCTTACTCGACAAAAAAAGTACGGTGGTTTAGGAGTGCCGGAGCTACGCAAACTGCGGCAGTTAGAGGAGGAAAATCGGCAGTTAAAACAGTTAGTAGCCGATTTGAGCTTAGACAAACAAATGTTACAGGATGTACTCAAAAAAAAGCTTTGAGGCCGGCTCAAAAAAGAAAGCTGGCCGCTAGCTTACTAACTGATTACCGTGTTCCAATCCAACGGGTTTGTGAAGTGATCTGCCTGCAACGTTCATGTTGGTATTATAAGCCTCATCGGAGAGATGACTCTGCCATTCGTCATCGTATCAAAGAAATTGCACAAGTCAGGGTGCGATACGGCTATCAACGTATCCATGTGTTACTTCGCAGAGAGGGTTGGCGCGATAATAAAAAACGGGTTTACAGGGTCTATTGTGAGGAAGGGCTGCATCTTCGCAGTAAACGACCACGGAGAAACAGAGCCGCTTCCCACCGTTTGGAACGCCTTCAACTCTCTAGTATTAATCAAAGTTGGAGTATGGATTTTGTCGCGGATCAGCTCTTTGACGGCAAGAAAATTCAGGCATTAACTGTAGTGGATAATTATAGGGGTCCGCCCCTGCGGCCGTCAGTGCTTAGCAATTCATGTCGGCCAATCTCTAAAAGGGGAAGATGTAGTGAGTATAATGAATCATCTAAAAGTCGTACATTTATCTGTGCCTAACAGAATCCAAGTGGATAATGGGAGCGAGTTCATCCGCGGTGGCGTACCACTCCAAAGCGTTGGATAGATGGTGCTATGAAAATCAGGTAACTTTAGACTTTTCCAGACCTGGAAAACCGACAGATAATCCTTTTATTGAATCATTTAACGGTAGTTTTCGAGATGAGTGCTTGAATGCTCACTGGTTCTTGTCATTGGAAGACGCAAGGAATAAAATTGAAGATTGGCGAGTGGAATACAATTCATTTAGACCCCATAGTTCGCTTGGTGGAATGACGCCTGATGAGTTCATTTCGCCGCTAAGAAAAAAAGAAAAGGAAGCCCAAAAACTCTAATTTACCCTGTCCAGAATTTGGTAGCAGGTCAAATTTACAGCAAAATTTTACTAAAAGTGACAACCATAAAGGAAGCTCCGAAGATGAATCGAGTAGGCTGAATAGGTAAAATTTTATTTAGTGGAAATTAGTAACTAATCTAATTATCTTTGTAATTGCTGATATTTATCCTATTTAAGGATTATGAAATTCGACAAACTAGTTCCCAACATCTATTACCAAGATATTGCAAAAGGCCTATCATCTACCTCCATCCCCAAAATATTCCATCACCCCTTTCCTATACGTTTCACCAATAGGCAATATTTTATTGGGTAGTAAAATCTGATTGCCTTCACGACCAGTAATGTGTTTTTTGGCAACTAGGTAAGACTGATGTATACGCATAAATTGGCCTGGGTGCAGCTCTGCTTCAACTTCTTTTAGGGGCATTAAGCTGGTAATTTTTTCATCTAACATGTTGAAATGCACATAATTGCCCATACTTTCTACAAAAACTATCTTATCAAAATCTATTTTTA
>CAYUGO010000135.1:0-1843 GCA_964444295.1 uncultured Gammaproteobacteria bacterium
TAGAGCGCGCGCTTTGGGAGCGTGAGGCCGCAGGTTCAAGTCCTGTCTCCCCGACACACTTTCTCTCGACACCTTCACGTTACTATTCACTCCAAAATAAATACTCAGGTGAATTTTGATTGACATTTGACCTAAAACCTCACAATATAAACTAAATCAACATTTATGTCAGAAGGTGATTCATCATCCCCAACAGAAACTACCTTTTCTTCAACCGCATTAGCATCATCAGGAGACCGTTTATCTACAAATAGCCCAGAAGAATATCGCGATAGTTTAGAACTTCAGCGTCAAGCATTAATACAGGAAGTAAAAACTAGCGCCACAGATGAACAATTGTTGTTAATGGCGCAAAATATGGAAAACAAGAACGTGCTCCGGCTTAACAGTCCAGCCTATACATTTATTCTGTCTGAGCAATACAAAGTACCATCTGACAAACGCAAGGAGGTTCTCGCAAGGTTCCGTTATGAGAGTGAAGTAAATATAAGTAAGATTCATACAAATCAAGAACTATATGCTTGCGCCTTTTCCCTTATAAACCAACTACCAGTTCCCGAATATCCAGAATCAATGGCAAAAATACAACGGCGTATTGCCAACGGAGAATCTTTGCAAGATATTCTTGATAAATCCTTGCAAAATTTACAATATTTTGATGATCGTTTAACCAAGAAACGCCAGTTAGGCCAAATCGAAAATCAACTACAACAACTAGAACCAGACCCAACAGAAGCCACAAACTTAGGATTAGCCCAAGCCAATGAGTATCTGAATAATCACATTATCCAAGGACCAGTCAAAGATGGCTTCAAAGATGGAGGCAAGAGTACTTCCTTTGACGCCCAAGGCAATGCGATAAATCCGACACGCGAAGTAATCGTTGTGGATCGTACCCAAGATCAACAACTGCAAAGATTAATAACCCAAGCTCAGGAAATCAAAGATAAATATGGCTCAGGCTATAGAGCAGTTTTTGAAATCTCAAAACTCGTATATCTGCGCATGGAGTCTCCCCATCTACTTCAGAATGATGAGCAACTAGTTCGAAAAGGCGGTGAAGTATTGATCGGGGACATCGAATCAGGAGTCTGTCGGCATCGATCCTTATTATTTCAGACTTTAGCTTCCGAAATCGGAATAGACTCAAAACAGATAAGAGGCATGATAGCCACAAAAGGAATTGTAGACCAAGGAGCCCATGCTTGGAACGAAGTCCAGATGAATGGCAATACTTATGTAATTGATGTCATGAATCCGCCCGTAAGCAACTATGCTAGCATGGATTATGATACTTTTATGAGATCTCAAGGCTTCCCCAAGCCAGGAGACAAACGTCTCGGGTGGATTTATACCAATGCCCAAGGCACAAATACCTATACTACCAAATTAGATAGTTATTAAATAAAGAATTTATATCTCAAATTTTTATTAGAAATAATCTAGAAATATACTATAATCAAACATGCATGGCATTGTTTAATTCAATGAACAAAAAAACTCTCACTATAATTCTTATCATTTTGTTACTAATATTTGGGGGTTATTTCTTCACTAGAAAAAACTATCAACCGCAAACAGTTAATGATGCTCAAACTCCAAAAACTGAGTTGACAGACATCGCTTCTGACTCCAAATCAGATGACACTTTAACCCCAGAGAAAGTATTACAACAAATGGAAGAACCCACTTCAGTTGGGCAGAATGTGCAAATGTCTATCATTAGTCCCTCAGAACCTACATTTATGGCTAGTCAAGCTCGTATGTGGCAAGCTCAATTAGACGGAATTGAAGCCCAGCAATCAGTCAAAGCGATTTGCCATTGGAAATTTTATCTTAATCA
>CAYUGO010000136.1:0-1830 GCA_964444295.1 uncultured Gammaproteobacteria bacterium
TTTCGGACGAAAACTTCTTTATTTCATCAACATCTTTGTTTATAAGTTGCTCAGTCACTAAAGAAGCTGTAGCCATGGTGATTGCACACGATTGGGATTGGAATCCGATATCGATTATTTTATTGTTTTTTACAGTCAGATAAATATCAATCTCATCACCGCATAAAGGGTTTATGCCATGGGCTTGATGGGTGGGATGTGAAATTGTTTTGTAGTTTGAAGGATTTTTGTAGTGATCCAACATTTGTTCACGATAGAGATCCATATTTTTTATTTAGAAAATAGTTTGATCATGTCATTGAGAGCCATAATTGTAGTATCAATATCTGATTGAGTATTGTAAATTTGGAGGCTTATACGAGCCGAAGCGGGAATCGAAAGAAGGGTATGCAAGGGCATCGCACAGTGGTGACCGGCGCGGATACAAATGTTTCGATCTCCCAAATACTGTGCTATATCGTGGGGATGTATGCCTTGTAATGTAAAACTGATAACCCCAACTCTATTGTCTGTATTGACAGGTCCAATTATTTTCAGTTGTGGAATCGCACTTAGATGATCAATTGCATAATTAGTAAGATCTTCAAGATAATCCAAAGCCTCTGTTTTATTAATTGAATTGAGGAATTTACAGATCTGAGATAAACCTATTGCTTGAGCGATAGGCTGGGTACCTGCTTCAAAACGGCTTGGAGATGTGACAAATTCTGCGTGATCGTAATCCACCTGACTTATCATGTTTCCCCCTACTAAAAATGGTGGCATGTTGTTTAGTAATGATTCGCGACCCCAGAGAACACCTATGCCTGTGGGACCAAATAATTTATGACCGGAGAAAACATAGAAATCACACCCCAAGGATTGAACATCTACCGATAAATGACTAATGGCTTGGGCACCATCTACAACCACTAAAACATCTGGATTAATTTGCTTGATTTGATTAATTAAATTTTTTATGTCTGTTATTGCTCCAGTAACATTTGAGACATGTTCTAGTGAAACAATGCGCGTATTCGAGTTTACTATGGTAGAAAGATTACTTGTGTCTAATCTGTATGTCAGAGAGTCGAGTGGAATGTATTTTATAGCTGCACCATTAGTGCGGGCGAGTCTTTGCCATGGGATCAAATTTGCGTGATGGGCAGTCTGAGTCAATACTATTTGGCTTACATTGGTTACTTGATCAGCTAATGAATGTGAAAGTAAATTGAGTGATTCAGTGGTTGATTTGGTCCAGACAACTTCACTAGAGGAATTTGCATTGATGAAATTTGCAACTGTAAGTCGTGCTTCTTCGAATTGTGTGGTGGCAGTTTGAGATAAAGGGTATAAACCTCTGTGTACATTTGCTGAATAATTCGTATAGTAATCTGATAGGGCAGTGATTAGCGAAGAAGGCTTAAGAGCTGTAGCTGATGAATCTAGATATATTAATTCAGGATTGTTTTGGTAAATGGGAAAATATTTTTTGTACATATAAGCATTATATTATAGATATATGTAAGTAGAGGAGTGATATAGAATTAGCTTTCCAAGGGAAATCTATGATTTTACGAAAAAATATAAACAAGAGAAGTGGTCTTAACAACGAATGATATCTGTATGTTTAGTGTCAAGCGAGCAATAACTAACTCAAATGGAGTTAAAATTAATCGTACACAGACATTGTGCGACATTAGATTTTACCAAGTGAAGATCAAGAGGGGAGTAATTGAGATACCCTTGCAGTTTTAATTCATTTAAATCTGTTTAAACACTCACAATTGTTTTAGTTTTCTTCCAAATCTGTGTTTTTCAAACTTTCGGAATCGATGGCATAACCATGAT
>CAYUGO010000137.1:0-1783 GCA_964444295.1 uncultured Gammaproteobacteria bacterium
AGAGCGCCTGCCTGTCACGCAGGAGGTTGCGGGTTCGAGTCCCGTCGATCCCGCAGAGCGTGGAAATTGACTTCATTAATGATTTGATTGTGAATAAAGATTTGTTGACATTAGAATTGCATAGCTTATAATACGTTTCAGGTGCCCCATTTAATTGAAGTATCCAATTCAATATGGAAAACAAAATCAGAGATTTCCTCAAATTAATTAAAGTTAACGAAAATACCATTAGTATGTTTTTGGGTCTTGGTGTGGTGGCAATCATTGCAGTGATGATTGTCAATTATTTCCGCGAGACTCCAGCAAGTTTGCCAACGATTGATGACAGTACTATTAGCCAAGTACTTGATGACATTAGATATGACGAAGCCAGCGAGAGTGCTGAATCAAGTGAAAGTGGGAATCTAGCTCAAGTGGTGGCAACTCCAACTATAGTTCCTACTGTAAAACCAACAGTAGTTCCTCCGACTGCTACACCGACTCTGATTCCTAGTCCGACTCCAACAATTGCTCCATCCAACACTCCAACACCATTACCTACTCTGGTTCCAACTGCTACAGTTGTACCAGAGCCAACCATAACAACATCTCCAACAGCTGTACCTACTATAGTTCCGAGTCCAACACCAACTCCAGCTGGGCAGATTGCCGGAGGAGTATCTACCAGTAATGATGAGCAAGTAGCTGGAGCTAATCAACAGAAATATACTGTGGTGAAAGGTGATAACTTATGGATGATTGCTGAGAAAACATATAAAACTGGGTATGGTTGGGTAGAAATTGCAAAGGCAAATAATATGACTAGTAAGACAGTTGGATTAATTGAAGTAGGTCAAGAACTTAATATTCCTCAATTAGAAAAGCAATATCCGACAACGGTTGCTGATCAACAAGGGAATGTGGCACAAGTTACTGACAACAACGACAATGCTGCACCAAATATAACAACAGCTAATAATTACACAGTGGTCAGAGGCGATAATCTATGGAATATCGCGCGAGCTGCTTATGGAGACGGATTTAAATGGACTACAATTTATGAAGCAAATAAGGAAATAGTTACATCTCCTGGATACATTGAAGTAGGGATGAATTTGAAATTGCCAAGGAGCTGATAATTTATTGAATTTTACTTGAACTGGTGTTAGTATTCAAATATGAAAGAAGGCGATGTTATCAGTTTAGATATTAAATATTCAGAACCAGAGATTGTACGAGGCGGTAAATTAGATACCATAGTAAGTAGAGTAACTGCAGGACGATATGGAGTAGAAACTCAGGTTACTAGAGGCTTGAAAGATGAAGTGTCAGGAAAAATATTCCAGGGGGATCCGGCTGCTTTATCATTTAAAACTGGGGAGATGGTAATGGTTAGGGATCGAAATAGCACTAAGCACGATGTAAAGAGGAGAATAGTTAGGAATAGAATTGAAGAGTAATAAATTAGTTAAGAGATCGATGTTAGATATGTAGATCTTATTGAAGATTATATTCTATTAATCCAAGATTTTCGGCCATGAATGTAAGCCACGAGTTCTTATAGTTTGAGATAGGGTTAGATATCGATAAATCAAATAATTCTGATTTTGCAATCCTTAGTTGGGAATATGATTCATTATTTTTGGATTCAAATATTATTAGGTTAAGTTTGGGATTGTATAAAATCCTCGTAATATCTTGAAATATAATAGTTCGATGTGTGTTTTGGTAATCAAATAAAATTTGTATTTCATTGGTTGTGTCGTTAATTACACATAATTGAACTCTAAGTAAGTCATTTTCT
>CAYUGO010000138.1:0-1775 GCA_964444295.1 uncultured Gammaproteobacteria bacterium
GTCCATTGTACATCCACCCTGGATTTTTGAGCGCAAAGTGAATCGCTGCATGTGTTTTTGAACACAAATGTTTGTAAACACAGGTTCAACAACGCCTGAATTGCGTGCGGCGCAGGTGTTCCCAATCGCCCGGCGTAGATGCGGCCGGGATGTGTGTCTCTTGGCAGGGAATCTGACAAACAGCAGTTTCAAAACCTGCACCAAGAAAAAAGGTTTGGCATCTTTTCCCAGCAGGTCTTGTCAGGATTTTCCAGCAAGACAATTAAATAGGCGGCCTTGTGTCGCACACACTGCTGTTAATCGGTATGCCATTTTCCAGAAGAAAAGCCTCCACTCTTTGTTTTTTCTGCAACTATTAGATCTTGATATGTCAAGAAATTTTGTCTTCCGCACCAAGACCCATAATGAATTGGCTGTGTGAAGACCAGTCCATGGTTTTCAAATAACTTTTTCACAAACTCTTCCTCATAAGCAACAGCATCTTCCGGAACAGTTTCATTAATCGTTAAAAAGTCATCCAACTTATACTGAAAGTTAAGAGCACTGTAACCAGAAGTGACAAGCTTTTTTGATTCTTCGTTTAGGATGAAAAAGGTTATCAAACATTTTCCTCCCGGTTTAAGAACTCGGGAAATCTCTCCCATGTAGTGCCTAATATCGGATGGAAGCATATGCGTAAAGACTGAAGTTAGAAAAACAAAATCAAAGAATTCATCATCAAAAGGAAACCGGAAATCCTGAGCGTGAAACTTGCCATTTCGGTTATAGAACTTGTTGTAAATATCACTATGCATAAAATGAAAATTGCTAAATTTCGAAGTAATGTGCTCTTGGCACCATTGAATGCCTTTTTGAACTATGTCAACCCCCCAATATTCTCCTTGATTAGATAAATAGGTTGTCAATGGAACAGCCATACGCCCAATTCCACACCCAACATCTAAAACCCGGCTATTTGGTTGTAGATCTGCTAGCTGGGTGAAATAATTTAAAAATTCTTGCCCAATTTTTTCAAAACTTCCATCGCCGATAAAAATCATCGATCTTGGTGGAATCATACTGTTTCGACCCTTAAGCCTGTCAATAATATCGACCGGAATGTAATATAATTTTTTTAGGGGTGGTTTTAGAAAATTAGGGATAAGTGCTACTAAACGTTTTTTCATAAATAGTTTCCTCCGATATTATGGCCTAATGAGACTGTCGAAAAACCCATTTTCGCGGGGCGAGACACCTCGCCCGGCGCTCAAAGGCTGGGCATCTTTTTGCAAACGCGAGGCTTTTCTTGATTCACTTTTTGTTCTTCCCTTGGCGCTGCTATTAATCGGTAGACCATTCTATGGTAAATGTGAACCGCTGTTATCAGTAAACCAAGGAATTATTATATTTCTTGATAAAGGTAATTTTTTGTCAAAGGATACTTCTTCTAGGTTGCCTTCTATGATGCCACTCCTGTGCCGCAGAACGAAATTTCCCATAAGAGAGCTGGAAATATTGAGAATCCAACTGGCAACATCTGTGCTCTCTTTTATCAATTGGTTGAATGCTTCGCGGTCATTTTTATAACCAAGTGATTTTAAAAGTGCACGATTAGCGATAGCGTCTGCAAAGAAATTAAGGGTGTTTCCTTGCTGTCCTTCTTCAAAATAAAGAAAGAGATCTTCGGGAGTATTTGGAAGTGCTGCCTTCAGTTCATCTGGAGCGTAGTGAAAAGCATAGTTATTTCTTACGGTATTGATAGCGTTACGATTGCTGAAATACCGCTTTAGATTAAC
>CAYUGO010000139.1:0-1744 GCA_964444295.1 uncultured Gammaproteobacteria bacterium
AGAAGTAATCCTTTCCATCCAAATGGGAGTACAGAAGAGCCCTCCAGTAATTAACTCTGAATGGGGTGTCCATTATTTCAATATTCTGGTTTTCTCGAGTCGGATTAATTCTCCGATCGTTTACATCCATCCATACAAATAAACAAAAGGTACAGCCAGTTTTATAGCAACTAGTGTGTTTATTTTTGGAATTCAATCGTTACGATCGTAATAAAAGATAATACCTTTTTAGTTATCAACACTCCTGATAAAGGACTTGTGTTAGCCCTAAATTGAAATTTTAGGTTGTTGGACACTTCAATGTGGGAACACTCAACTCTTTTTGGAAATTGACAGTAAAAGTTTTTTCATTTGGATGTTTTGCTAATTTTTGTTTTTAATCAATTTTTCTGTCTGAATCGGATAACTCTCTAATAAACTAATTTTTTGTTCTAACCACTCGGAAGCCAATGTCACTTTGAATATTGGATGGAGTGTTGTAGCTACGGTTAGCGACCCGACAGTACTCCCCAAAGCTACCCCAACTCCCACCACGCATTATACGATTAGAGCCAGAAACAGGTCCCTTCGGATTTGTCTGGTTTGCAGAATTGTAATAGGTACTTGAATACCAATCCCAGCAAAACTCAAAAACATTCCCACTCATATCATATATACCCAACTGATTTGGACTCTTTGTTCCTACAGCATGCGTCCGGGTAAGTGAATTACTCGAGTACCAGGCAACAGACTCTAATGTATTACTTCCGCTGTACTTCGTATTTGTCGATGATGATCCTCCTCTCGCTGCATATTCCCATTCAGCTTCGGTGGGTAATCGGTAACCATTAGAATTGAAATCACAGGTTATATTAGAACCACTGCCTGAATATGCCTCTTGAAAACCTTCGCTCCGACTCAACCTATTGCAGAATTCTATTGCATCGTTCCATGAAACTCTTTCAACGGGTCTATTATCTCCTGTGAATCCTGAAGGATTAGATGACATTATAGTTAACCATTCTTTCTGGGTTACCTCGTATTTCCCAATTTCGTAGGCCGATAATGTTACCGAATGTGTTGGCTTTTCATCATTGTTACATCCACTTTGTTCATTGTAACAACCCATAGTAAATGTCGCTGAAGGGATGTGCACCATTGGAATTAAAGTAGGATTTAATTGGAAATTTTTTGACAATATTTGACCGTTTGAGATTGTTAAGTGATACGACGATGTTGTGAAACCCCAAGCCTCGTTGCTTAAGATATATTCACCCGGGACTACCCATAAGATTATTCCATTGCCAGTAATAGTTTTGATCGTTTTTCCATTGTAAATCAATTTTGACTGCGAGGCAGGAACATTTGATGTTACCTGAATTGAAGCATAAGGTAAAGTAATATTCTTATCTTCATCTTTATTTAGAGTGAAGTTCTCACTCCAAACTGGATGATTGCTAGCTTCTTGAATTTCTATCGAGTAATTCCCCGTAATTAAAGAATCAAAGGATTTATTACCTTGCCACCATAATTGTTCTATACCATCTCTTTTGAGTTTACAAAATGATTCTGAAAAGGCATTAAGTGATATTTTTCCATATGACCATTCAATAATTTTATTATCATTTGGTTGTATCGAAAAACTTTGATTAACCGATGCGCCTGTAGTAAACATTTTCGATTTCAAAACATAATTTCCCACAACCCATGGATTAAACTCTTTAGTTCCAGTCCAAATGAATTGCTCAACACCCTCAAAAAAAAG
>CAYUGO010000140.1:0-1718 GCA_964444295.1 uncultured Gammaproteobacteria bacterium
CTTTCACGCTTTTCGCCGCATCAATCTTTAATTCTTTAGAGTCCTTTCGCAATAAAATAAGGTGAACAATGCTTACATCAGGAATTTCAAAGCGTTACCAAAAGCCGTTTATTCTTGACGAGGATTCTCTTCGTAGAATTCACGCATGTATAGAAAAGGCAACAAAAGAGTTGGATGTGCCAACGGTTATGGTTTTTCATGTTGAACGAGATGATGACAGATACTACGAAACAGCAAATATTGACGAAGTCTTGTCAGATCCAAATGTTGCAGGTAAAGAGATAAACTTTGTTGGATTGGGTTTGAGATATTCCGATGAGACCAAGGATATCCCTTGGCGTCCTCGCTGGATTGTGCAGGTAAATTTTCTAAAAAACAGACCGAGCGCTATAAGAAATCTGAATGCAGTTGATATAAAAATAGGAACGGAAAACAAAAGTTGGGCGTTATTACTCGCCGATGAATTGGAAAGTCAAGTAGAAAGAACATTTAAGGTTAAAGGGACGCCTCGATGGCTACTAACCTTATGTATATTTCCCTTATTAATCATGGGGATGAAGGTAAATACTTCTGTTTCAACAATCATTAGTAATGGTTCTTCCCCCAATGTCAGTCAACTTGCTACAACTTTATTTGCGTTTCTTATAGGTGCAATCATCCCTCTATACATTACTCAGTTTGATAAAGATATGGGTAAATGGTTTGTGAAATTTTTTGGACCAGAAACAGCATTTGCATGGGGAGATGAAGCAAAGTCTTATGCTGAAAGGGAGCAAACTCGACATAACATCCTTTGGGGTGTAATTGTTGCTTTGCTCATGTCATTAATTGCTAGCGTTGTATTTGCAGTTCTATGGTCGCCTTCCAATTTCTAAAGCGGGCGAACACCACGAGCGGAGATGGTAATAGCTCTCTCATAAGTGGCCTCGGCTTGGCCTGATGCTCCTGCCCCGAGCAGCATCCCCAGGGCAGCGTTAGCCTGCTTCGCTAAACACAATCTTGAGAGACAATAAATGGGAACATCTCTTTCAACTATCCTTGTACCCGCTGATACTATTCTTCAGTTGTTGTTTATTCCAAAACTGATTTATTTCTGCGCTGTGTTCGCGTATGACGGATTCAAAAACGGCGTCACTCTTACTCATGGCGGGATGAGAAAAGGCATAATCGCCAAATTCTATGGCGTTTTTTACTCGGTCTTTGTCATTTTCTCGGCTTTGACAATCCCTATTTATGCCAAAGAACTTTTGGCAACCGATGTTGAAACAATAAAGCAGGCGCTATTTTTTGCCGCTTCAATTCCTGAAATTGGCTTTATATTCATTGGCATTTCGCTATTTATGTTTTTACTCAAAGAAGGGTTAACGAGATTTAGCAAGAAAAAGATTCGCAGAAATGAATATGCACAAAAAATGTACTACTCAATGCTTCTTCTCCTACTGGCTATCGGGATTCAAAACTTAATAGGTCTTCCGCATTGGGTCTACATTGGCATAATGACGTATTTCATGTATTTTGGTGCTTTCGCTTCACCAGCGATAATTAAAAAAGCGATGCCTGTTCCAGTTGAAAAACAATCGCGCAAAGATAAAAACTCGCTCAAAGAGCAAAGCGCTTTATGAGCAAAACGCAGGCTACCGATTAACAGCAGTGTCAAGGGGATGAGCAAAAAAGTGAATGAAAAAGACCTCGCATCTGGGAAAAGATGCCAGGTTGAT
>CAYUGO010000141.1:0-1680 GCA_964444295.1 uncultured Gammaproteobacteria bacterium
AAAATTATCAAAAATATGGATATGACAGCGGCTATCCTGAAATATTGCCAGCTAATGACTGGGATAATAATAATGACCCAAGTAGTACTGAGTGTAGTAATTATTTACATCCATGCAAAAATACTAATAACAGTGCCAATCAGTTATTAATAGAAGAAACCGATTTATTACATAAGTTAGGATATACTTTTGCGCTTCATGAGAATTATGTTGAAGTTTATGATAACGGTAGTAACTCATATTCTGAAGATGATATTTCAGTGAATGGAGTAAGCCTACCATTAAGAGGTTGGGCGGAAGGAGGCTGTACTAAACAAGATACTGCTTATAAAATAAATACCGATAAAGCTAAAAATTATCTAGCAACATGGAGCGAAAATATTAGGAAATCTATTAATCCAGATTTTGGTTATCTAGATGTGTCAAGTGGAATCAATCCTTCTGAACTAGTGGATTACGATACATCCGAAATAGATGCTGGTAAGTTTAGAAGAGTATTAACCAATGTAAGAGGTTTTGCTGATACTTTGAGAACAAAATATTCTGGTCCAATACAAGGGGAAGGTAAAAATCATTTTCTGTACACAGGTTACTTCGATGATTTGGAAGCACCTTTGTTTACCGGTAATTATTTTATATATGGTTACAAAACTCCATTATTAGTAGACTTTAATCTAACGAAATTGCATTCCAAATCTGCTTTTCACGGTGTTGGATATCAGTATTTATTTTTTGCGCCCGATTTAGTTAATAACCAACTATTGAATAGGGCTTTAACTTGGGATGAGATATTGACAAATACTGCAACAGAGATTGCGTTTGCGCACGCAGGGATTTTAGCGAAGGCATATGTAGCAGAATTAACAATTGATCAAACCGTATTAGAGTATAACCATACCACACCTATTGCTGCTGCATTAATTAATGCAACACCGTTAAGTATTCAATATGGTTATGATACTTCCTCTACAAATTTACAAACTGCCTCAGAATATATAATAGCTCATCCGAATTATGCTGATATTACCCACCCAGATTTTATGGGAAAAGTAAAGGTAATATATGATAATGGAATAATAGTATATGTGAATCGGCATCCTAATCAAAAATGGAATGTTACCGTTGGCAAACCAAACCAATGGTTAAGTTATCACGCACTTGTAGATGGAACAGAACAACTTTATGTTGGTCAATCAAATAATACAAGCTTTGTATTACCAGCAAAAAATGGTTGGGTAGTTTATAATCTAGGATTTTAAAATTAGACAAAAGTATTGAAGATGAAATAAGGTATAATAAATGAATAAGACAAATTGGGGTTTTGTAGAGTTACGCGATTGGCAAACATTAAAAGTTTACGATATTTTATGAAATGAAGTATCAAGTTACTAAATTGACATAGACCGGCCGAGACATACAAAATGAAATTTATTTCTGCATCAAGAGTTTACTCCTATCGATTACAAGTTGGTGATCCTTCAACTAACTCAGGACAGAGTTTGTTGAAACTAAAAAATGAGTTTTTAAGGTAAGAGAGAATAACTGTGACAAGTTTACTTTAGTCTTTCATTCTATTGGGATTGTCATATCATAACTAATTAATTAAATTAACACTTAATAATTAGTAAAAATAAAAAATTTAATATCTTATGGAAACAAATCTTTAAGTACAAGAGCCTA